>NZ_QUCG01000002.1:0-148994 GCF_003473645.1 Prevotella sp. AM23-5
TATTTTTTGCCTTTTTAGGCGTTCTTTTCATCAAAAAAAGGTGGCGCATTCCCCTGTCAATGTGTCTACTTCCTATGTTTTAGGTGTCTACTTCGTAGGAAGTAGACACCCATTTTAACGATTTATTCCCTTTTATTATGCGTTTTTCTGGTATTTATTGAAAAATGGTTAATCCTGTTTTTTATCATCTGGGGCTGCATTTGCAACTTGTTCTTCTCGCCATTCGGTAGGCGTACAACCTTCCTTTGACTTGAATATCCGGTACAGATAGGTACGGGCAGAGAAGCCACACTCGGCAGAAATAATGTCATTACTATAGTCTGGAAATTCCAACATCATCTTCTTTGCCGCATTGAAACGTATATCACCAAGCCATATTCTGAATGTAGTTTTCAGATACTGGTCGAAGAATACAGATAACTCATCCTTGGAGATACAAAGTGTGCGAGAGAGGGTAAGCATATTCACAGTACTGTCCTTATATCCTAAATTCGCACACCATGCATCAAGACTTTTCTGGATGAAATCTCTGCGCTCATCGGAAAGTGGTTGTAAAGATTCTGTTCTGCTATCAGCAGAGGTCTGCTGTTTAGCAGAAAGTGCCCCCCCATATCTATATTTTGTTCCCACTAAGGCATAGTTTTCCACTTCTTTATCCAAGAGTTCTTCGGTAGGGATATAACTGCTGCCGAGAGCGATAAACGTAAGATTGAAGAACAGCAAGGCAAGCAATACGGCTGGACCTACTATATATAATAAGGTAGTAGAAAAGATGGCAACTGGCATAGCGAGAATTGCGAGCCATAGAATGATTACACTTGCACGCGAATATCTTACGTAAGGCAACAAGTCCGTTGCCGCCATTGTCTCCAACATATTTTTACGCCTAATCATCTCCTGAATAATCATGTATATGCAATAGAAAACACTTACGCAAAACAGAGTCAGCATCAGATAAAGCCCTTCTCTGATATACAGGCTATGATGGAGACTGATACCCACGCAAAAGACCACAATGATGGCAGCATAAATACCACTGCACATCAGTATCATCTTTCTGAGGTTAGCACGGGTGGTTTCTATGTTGTAGATTCCTATGGAGATGAGCGAGAAGCAGGGGGTATAGAGGAGAATGTTGATGACCGCCCCTAAATTATCGTGCATAGCACGGAAGCCGAACCCCATCTGCAGCACATATTGTATCGCCAGTCCTATCAGGGCAGCAACGATCATCCATCGAGAACGCTCATACCGCTTGTTCTCCCATCTTACATGCAGATGAGAGAGTGCTACGATGAAGGCATTGATGAGCATGAATATAAAACATGCAAACTGAAGTAGAAATAATGAATCCATACGCTTTTTCCTATTTCGTATGTCTCTTCAGGAAGATGCTGTGGTCGATGCAGGCAGGGAGCTCTTCCTTATAGTGAGTAACCATGATCATCGTCTTGTTCTTTCGCTTGCAGAATGCCTCGATGATATCCTTTACCAGGCGGCGGTTTCTGTTGTCAAGACCATGAAGAGGCTCGTCGAGGATGAGGAGCTCAGGATCCTTCACGAAGGCACGTGCCAGAAGAACCAGGCGCTGCTCGCCACTTGACAGCTTCAGAAAACCACGATCTTCCAAACCCTCCAGACCGAATACCTTCATCCAGAAACGGCACTGGTCCATATCCTCTTCCTTAGGCTTTACATAGAGACCCACTGAATCGGTAAGACCGCTCGCCACGATGCGGATGGCTGGCATATCACGCTGATAGGAACGGTGAAGCTCTGGAGATACATAGCCGATATGCTTCTTGATATCCCAGATGCTCTCGCCGCTGCCACGAGGATTGCCGAAGAGGGCTATGTCACAGGCGTAGCTCTGCGGATTGTCGGCACATACCAGACTGAGCAGGGTACTCTTGCCGGCACCGTTCTGGCCGCTCAGCGCCCAGCGCTCACCATTGTTGACCGTCCAGTCGAGATCGTTGAGGATGATGCGCTCGCCATACTGGATGCGAACCTTGTTCATCTTCACAACTTCCTGACTGTGATATTCCCGGTCGCTATATGGCAGGTCGATGATGGCCTGTTCTAATTCTTCGCATAATACGTGGGCAGGGATGGGGTTGCGCTGTGCCAGATATTCTTCCTTGGTAAGCTTAGGATATACCTTCATATCCTTCACTTCTACCACGTGGGTGATGAACTCTGGGATGTCATCGCTCTTGCTCAATACGAGGATGATCTGCAGATGATGCTCGGTGGTGAGTGACTTGAGAAGCTCCTTGAGCTGGTCGCGGGTGTCGGCATCCAGACCGATGAACGGATTGTCCATGATCAGCACGCGAGGCTCTGAGAAGAGGGTAGAGGCAAGCTTGAACTTGCGGAGCTCTCCACTGCTCAGCAGGATGGTGTATTTGTCGAGCAGGTGGTGCATGTGGAACAGCTCGTAGATGTGTTCCTGCAGCTGTCTGCGCTCCGGCGTATCTTCGCCAGCCATCTGATAAGCCTCTTCCAGCTTATCCTTGACGATAGGCGTGTTCTCATCTATTTCCAACTGGTTCCAGCGCTGCTGCAGGAAGTAGGTGCGGTCGTTGTCGCCTCCGTAGGTATCACGGAAGGTGATATACTTGATATTGTCGCTCACCAGGGATTTGGTACTAGGAGAAAAGTCGTAATCAGGATCGTGCATCAACAGCGGGTGTCTGCCCACAAGGATGTCCACGAACATCGACTTACCTCCACCATTGGGACCTACGATAGCGATATGCTCGCCGTCGCATGCCTCGAAGTTAACTGGCTCAGCCATACGCCATTCCGGCATACGGGTTACGCCATTCTGAATACTGATAATCTTTTGCATCTCTCTTATTTTTTTATTGATATGTTGCTTGATAACAGGATGATATTTCTGGGCTGGGCTACTTGTGCGTGGTACGGTTGATAGCCGCCAGAAGCTTTGCCTGCGGACCCGTCATACCTGTACCTTTCTCTATGCGGCTGGCGTTCTTGGTAGCAAAATCCTTCCAGCTGCTATAGTGCTTGTCGCCCGTTTCGGGTCTGCCCATCTGCAGGAAATGGCAGTAGGCAGCGCCCAGGGCATCGGTGGCATCCATGTATTTCGGCATCTCGTCTTCCCGGATGTTGAGCATGCGCTGCAGCATCGCCGCCACCTGCTCCTTGGAAGCCTGACCTTGTCCGGTAATCGCCATCTTGATTTTCAGCGGAGCGTACTCGTGGATGGGTACGTCGTGGTGGATGGCGGCAGCGATAGCCACTCCCTGCGCCCTGCCGAGCTTGAGCATCGACTGCACATTCTTGCCGAAGAAGGGAGCTTCTATCGCCATCTCGTCGGGCAGATAGGAGTCGATGATGCCAGTCACCCGCTCGAAAATCCTGCCGAGTCGCAAGTAGGGATCTTTCTCCTTGCGCATGTCGATGACGCCCATCACCACCAGTTCTGCCTTGTTGCCGATGACGCGTATCACGCCATAGCCCATCACGTTGGTGCCGGGGTCAATGCCCAGGATGATTTTCTCTGTGTTCGATTTCTTCTGAATCATCTGAATGCTGTATCTTCTGAATCCTTGGAATTCTGAATGCTGTATCTTCCTGAATCTATCGGTCCATATATGGATTATGAGCCAATTCCTCGCCGATGCTGGTAGCCTCACCGTGGCCTGGCAATACCTGTGTTTCATCCGGCAACATGCCGAGATGGCGCAGGCTGTTGATGATGCGGAACATGCTGCCGCCAGGGAAATCGGTTCTGCCGATTGAACTCTTGAAGAGGGTATCGCCCGAGAAGAGTACGTGCTCTGCCTCGCAATGGAAGCATACGGAGCCGTTGCTGTGGCCCGGAGTCTCGATGATGGTGAATTCGTGATTGCCGAACTTGATTACCTCATCTTCCTCAAAGAAATGACCGATAGGAGGAAACTGGGTGTCGAGCTGCATCTGGTAGAATGTCTCTGCCTGATGAGCCAGACCCTTCATCAGCTTCTCATCGCCCTGTGCCACTTCCGGCTTCAGTCCGAACTCCTGGTAGATGGTATCGTTGCCGAAATTATGGTCGAGATGACCGTGGGTAACGAGGAGATGAACAGGCTTCAGATTGTTCTTTCTGATATACTCGGTGATCGCCTTGCGCTCTTCTGGATAGAAGGCACCGCAATCTATGATGACGCACTCGAGGGTGTCATCGCTGACCACGTAGCAGTTTTCCTGCAACATGTTGACTTGGAATCTTTCGATATGTAGCATTTTACTTTTTCTTTAATTTAAGCAGGAACATAAACCAGCTGCTTGTCCTGGCTGAACCACTCCTCATCGAAGAAGGTGCTGAGAGGGGTGATTTCCGAAATCTTATAATACTGCTTGAGCTCCTCCTTCAGATTGCCGCCCTTGAGGCAGAGCAAACCGTTGGGCAGGGCATTCTGCCCCGCCTTCTTGAAGTTCTTCTTGATGATCTTCATCAGGTCGGGCAACTGCATCACGGCACGGCTCACCACGAAGTCGTACTTGCCTTTCTCGTCCTCGCCGCGCAGGTGTTCAGCCACCAGGTTCTTGAGTCCGATAGCGCCAGCCACCTCATTGCACACCTTAATCTTCTTGCCGGTGCCGTCGATGAGCTTGAACTTGCACTCAGGGAAGAGGATGGCGAGCGGGATGCCCGGGAAACCACCGCCGCATCCGAAGTCGAGAATCTCTGAACCCGGGCGGAAGTTGATCGCCTTGGCAATAGCCAGAGAGTGGAGCACATGGTGCTCGTAGAGGTTGTCGATATCCTTGCGGCTGATGACGTTGATCTTGGCATTCCAATCGCGATACAGACCGTCGAGGGCAGCGAACTGCTTCTTCTGCTCGTCGGTGAGGTGAGGAAAATATTTCTCTATGATATTCATTCTATCTTGTTTTTGTTTCTTTCTATCTATATTTATTAATGTATTCAAGTTTCGCAAGTATGCTCCACACGCCCTGAAAGGGCAGAAGCTCCTAGCCCAGGGCATCGCCCTGGGTAATGATGGGTGCAAGTCTGTCGCCCTGTAAGGGCAAAAGCCTTCAAATACCAGGCAATATACAAAGCTTTTGCCCTTACAGGGCGCCTTGCTGATTGCCATTATACCCAGGGCGATGCCCTGGGCTAGGAGCTTTTGGGCCTTCAGCCCGTACTTGAACCACATGCGAAACTTCAGTATACTATATTTATTAATGTATATAAACCGATGCAAAGGTAGTGCAAATTGTAGATAAAACAAAATAAAATTAGCTTTTTTTGTATATTTAGTAGTTATTTCGGGGCTTGTTAGCAAAAAAATGTGTACCTTTGCACCCGAAAAAGATGTTAGATAGTATTTATTTAATATAAAAAGTAATGATAAAAGCAGCATTATTCGACTTAGACGGCGTGGTTTTCGATACCGAAAGCCAGTATTCCGTGTTCTGGGGAATGATAGGCAGGGAGTATCATCCGGAGATGCCTGACTTTGCGCTTCGCATCAAGGGACAGACCCTGGTTCAGATCTACGACAAGTACTTCTCTGATGATGCCACATTCGCTCATATTGATGGATACACCGATTTCAAGTCGGAACAGGCTAAGATAACAGCCCGGCTCGATGAGTTCGAGCTGAATATGTCGTTTCCTTACATTCCCGGATTCGAAACTTTCCTGAAAGATGTAAAGGCGCATGGTGTGAAGTGCGCTGTGGTGACGAGCAGCAATCTGCAGAAGATGGAGCAGGTGTATAAGCATCATCCTGAGTTCAAGACCAATTTTGACCGCGTGCTCACCAGCGAAGATTTTGTCAAGAGCAAGCCGGATCCAGACTGTTATCTCAAGGGTGCTGCCTGTTTCGGAGCAAAGCCGGAGGAATGCGTGGGGCTGGAGGACAGCTTCAACGGACTGAAGGCAGTGAGAGCTTCGGGTGCATTTACCCTCGGACTCGCTACTACCAATTCTGCAGAGAGCATCCAGCCATACAGCGACTATGTGATAGCCGATTATAATGGATTCGGATACGATGACCTGGAGAAGATTGTAGAAACTTTTAAGTAAACACAATTATATGGGATATTTATCTACAGACAAAAAGAAAATCACAACCAAGACCTACGCCGAAATGAAGGCGGCAGGTGAAAAGGTTACGATGCTTACTGCCTACGATTTCACTACCGCAGGCATCATCGATGTAGCTGGCATCGATACCATCCTGATAGGTGATTCGGCTAGCAATGTGATGGCTGGAAATGCTGATACATTGCCTATCACCGTAGATCAGATGATTTACCACGCACGCAGTGTGGCCCGCGCCTGCAATCATGCACTCGTGCTCTGTGATATGCCTTTCGGCAGCTATCAGGTTTGCAAGGAAGATGCCTTGCGCAATGCTTGCCGAATGATGAAGGAGACGGGCGTGGATGCGCTGAAGCTGGAAGGTGGAGTGGAAATTCTGGATACTGTTCAGGCACTCATCAATGCCGGTATTCCTGTTTGCGGCCATCTTGGACTTACTCCTCAGAGCGTGAATAAGTTTGGCGGTTACGGCATCCGTGCCAAGGAAGATGCAGAGGCAGAGAAGCTGATCAGCGATGCTAAAGCACTGGATAAGGCTGGCTGTTTTGCCATCGTACTGGAGAAGGTTCCTGCCAAACTGGCGG
The DNA here is from genome assembly GCF_003473645.1 of Prevotella sp. AM23-5. NCBI lineage: Bacteria > Pseudomonadati > Bacteroidota > Bacteroidia > Bacteroidales > Prevotellaceae > Prevotella > Prevotella sp. AM23-5. Next base: position 6,652 of record NZ_QUCG01000002.1, read on the forward strand.
CTGAAGTTTCACGTCAGGTAAACGCTGTAACTATCGGTATTGGAGCTGGTAACGGTTGTGATGGACAAGTGCTGGTTTATGCTGATGCGCTCGGTATGACCCAGGGCTTCAAGCCAAAATTCCTGCGTCATTTTGCCCAGGTAGGCGAGGAGATGCAGAAGGGAGTAAAGGCTTATATCGACGCCGTGAAGAGCGTGGAGTATCCAAGCGCAGAAGAGAGCTACTAAGATGGATACGCAAAATACCCCGGTGCATTTTAATCTGTGGCACCGTGACTTCTGGCGTCTCTGCTTCGCCAATCTCTTCCTGATGACGAGCATCTATATGCTCCTCCTGAGCATACCTTATTTTATGGCTAAGGAGGGATATTCCGTTACTCAGATTGGCGTGGTTTATGCTGCTTATGGCTTGGGCATCTTTCTTTTGGGTGGCTTCTGCTCCTATCTGGTGCAGCGCTATCGCCGCAATCGGGTATGCCAGATATCCATCCTGGGTGTGGCAGTCAGTCTCGTCATCCTTTATTATCTGGAAACCTTCTGGAATATCAAGGTGGGCTTCGAGATGCTGGTGGTGATGCGTCTGATTCAGGGCGCTTTCCTGGGTTTGGCAGAGATGTCGCTGGCGAGTACGCTGATTATCGATACCTGTGAATCTTTCCAGCGTACGGAGGCGAATTATATCACCTCCTGGTTTGCCCGCTTTTCCATTGCGGTAGGTCCATTGCTGTCGCTTCTGGTCTATCATGTCTTCAGTATGAAAGTCGTTTTTCCGGTAGCCTCAGTATTGGCATTGGTTGCCTTGGTGCTGGTTTCCAGAGTGAAATTCCCGTTCAAGGCTCCGTCAGAAAACGTGTCACTCATCAGCAGCGACCGCTTCTTCCTGCCTCAGGGATTTCCGCTGTTCGTCAATATTGTATGCATCATGGTGATACCGGGCTTCTATCTGTCGCAGCCTCATTCTCTCACCGTCTATGTGATGTTTTTTTGCGGACTGTTTCTGGCATTGGTGGCTGAGAAATACGTTTTTGCTGATGCAGAGCTGAAGAGTCAGGTAATCGTGGGACTGATATTGATCGCAGCAGCAGAATTTGTTTCCTTAAGCGATCAGAGCTTTGCCGAAGAGATGCTTGTACCTGCCTTGCTTGCCTTGGGAGTGGGCATCATCGGAAGCCGATTCCTGCTTTTCTACATCAAGCTTGCCAAGCATTGCCAGCGTGGCACCAGTATGAGCTCCTTCTTCCTGGCGTGGGAACTGGGGTTGAGCTTAGGAATCGGATTGGGCTTCTGGCTAATAAAGGACGTGTATCAGAAGTCTCCTGATGTGGATATGGCGATATTGAATCCAGTGTATAATGAACTTGTGTATCCAGCTTTCGGATTGACAGTGGTTTCTCTTCTGATGTATAATTTCCTAGTACATCCATGGTATATGAAGCATCGCAATCGCTGATGCTTCGTGTGCCTGCTTTATTAAAAGTTTCTAAAAATAGCGTTTGTGAAACTTTTTTAATATAATTTAGTTAGCTTTATTCGCTTTTGTGCTCATAATTGAGTACTTTTGCGTTTGATTTGAGGACGGAGGGCATTTTGGAAGTGCCCTTTGTTCTGTTTTTAGAATGAATTAAACGTAAAATTGATATAAGATTATGGCAGAAGCTATTGATATCCGTGAGTTGAATATCCGGATTGAACAACAGAGTCAGTTCGTTACCAACCTGGTAATGGGCATGAACAAGGTCATCGTAGGTCAGAAGCACCTCGTTGACTGTCTCCTTATCGGTCTTCTCTCTGATGGTCACATTCTCCTGGAAGGTGTACCGGGTCTGGCGAAGACTCTTGCAATCAAAACATTGTCACAGTTGATTAGTGCAGACTATAGCCGCATACAGTTTACACCCGATTTGTTGCCTGCCGACGTGATCGGTACGCAGATCTATTCGCAGAAGGATGAAGCCTTCCATGTGAAGCGTGGACCTGTGTTTGCCAACTTCGTCCTGGCAGATGAGATCAACCGTGCTCCAGCCAAGGTGCAGAGTGCCTTGCTCGAGGCGATGCAGGAACATCAGGTAACCATCGGCGAGCAGACTTTCCATTTGCCTAATCCATTCCTGGTGATGGCTACCCAGAACCCGGTAGAGCAGGAGGGTACCTATCAGTTGCCTGAGGCTCAGGTGGACCGTTTCCTCCTCAAGGTTATCATCGATTATCCTACCATCGAAGAAGAAAAGCTCATCATCCGTGAGAACATCCAGGGCGGTCTGCCTACCGTGACTCCGGTTACTACAGCCGAGGAAATCCTGAAGGCTCGCAGCATCGTCAACGAGGTGTATATCGATGAGAAAATTGAGCAGTATATTGCCGACATCGTCTTTGCTACCCGTTATCCAGACCGTTACGGCCTGGGCGAATTGAAGGATATGATTACCTTTGGCGGCAGTCCTCGTGCCAGCATCTCACTTGCCAAGGCAGCCAGAGCCTACGCCTTCATCAAGCACCGTGGTTACGTGATTCCTGAGGATGTACGTGCCGTGGCTCACGATGTGCTCCGCCACCGCATCGGCCTCTCTTACGAGGCAGAGGCAAGCGAAATCACCAGCGAGGAAATCGTCAGCCGCATCATCAACAAGGTTGAAGTGCCTTGATTTAGTTCAAAATTCAAAGTAAATTAAGTTGGATACACAAGATATCTTAAAGAAAGTTCGGAAGATCGAGATCAAGACTCGCGGATTGAGCCAGAACATCTTCGCCGGCCAGTATCATTCTGCCTTCAAGGGTAGGGGAATGGCCTTTGCCGAGGTGCGCGAATATCAGTATGGCGACGACGTGAGAGACATCGACTGGAATGTGACGGCTCGCTTCCATCGCCCTTTCGTCAAGGTCTTTGAAGAAGAGCGAGAGCTTACCGTGATGCTGATGGTGGATGTGAGCGGTTCGCTCGATTTCGGTACCATGCGCCAGATGAAGCGCGACCTGGCTACCGAGATAGCTGCAACCCTTGCCTTCAGTGCCATCCAGAACAACGACAAGATAGGTGTCATCTTCTTTTCCGACAGAATAGAGAAATATATCCCTCCCAAGAAGGGACGCAAGCATATCCTCTACATCATTCGTGAGATGCTCGACTTTCATCCCGAGAGTCAGCGTACCGATATCGGATGTGCCCTGGAATACTTCACGAGGGTGATGAAACGCCATTGCACGGCTTTCGTCATTAGCGACTTCTACGATAGCAAGGACTATCAGCACCAGCTGCAGATAGCCAACCAGAAGCACGATGTGGTGGGAATCCAGGTGTATGATCCACGTGCCAAGCAGCTGCCCGACGTGGGACTGCTCAAGGTGATGGATGCCGAGACGGGACACGAGATGTATATCGATACCAGTTCGAAGAAATTGAGAGTGGCTCACACTCAAAACTGGTTGCGACAGCAGGAGAATCTGCGACAGCTCTTTGCCAAGAGCAAGGTAGATTGGACTTCGGTAGCCACCAACGAGGACTTCTCGAAGGCGCTCCTGATGCTGTTCAAACAGAGAGGCTAAAGTAAGATAACATGAAAATAAAGAATATCATATTGACGATGGCGCTGATGGGTTGCTCTACGCTGGCTTTCGGGCAGACCGTGGAGCAGCGCATGGATTCCCTGCAGCTGCTTATCGGACAGCAGACCATCCTGCACCTCAAGGCTACAGCCCGGAAGGGTGCCAGAATTGTGCTGCCATCCTTCAAGCCTCAGGACCAGATTGTACCTGGTGTAGAGGTGGTGGAGCAGAGCAAGGGCGACACGATGCAGATGGGTGATGACCGCATCCAGGTGAGCCGCGACTATACGCTTACCTCTTTCGATGAGAAGGTGTATGTGGTTCCTGCACTCGATGTGAAGATTGACGGCAAGAGCTATCACGGAAATCCGTTGGCGCTGAAGGTGCTCACCGTTCCGGTAGATACGGTGCATCCTAACCAGTTCTATCCGGCAAAGGGTGTACAGGATAATCCTTTCGAATGGAGTGAGTGGAGCTTCGCCTTCTGGTTGAGCCTGCTGATGATTATCATCTGTGGAGCAATGATTTATCTCCGCAATCGTCTGAAGAAGAACAAGCCTATCATCGCCCGCATCCGCATCGTGAAGAGGGTGCCTGCCCATGAGAAGGCGCTGCGTGAAATCAATGACATCAAGCATCATCATACCAGCGCCAGCCAGGAGACTCAGAAAGAGTACTACACCCAGTTGACCAATACGCTGCGTGCCTATATCGTGAGCCGCTTCGGATTCAATGCGATGGAAATGACCAGTGGAGAAATCATCGAGCACCTGCGTGCTTCGGGCGACCAGAAGATGATAGACGAGCTGAGAATGCTCTTCTCTACCGCCGACCTGGTGAAGTTTGCCAAGTACGAGATTCCGATGAACGAGAACGATGCCAACCTGGTGAATGCCATCAACTTCATCGACCAGACGAAGACCGATGAGCAGCCTAAGGAGGAGAAGATCGTTCCAACGCTCAGCACTGAAGACCAGAAGTCGCAGCAGCAGCGCCGACTCATCAAGACCCTGCTCTGGGTGGGCGGCATCAGCGTAGTTGCCATCTTCGGCTACATTGTTTATCAGGTAGCGATGCTCGTGATGTAAATGTCATCAGGCTCGGAAATCCAGAGCTGGTGATGTAAACAATAAAAAGAAATTAAGAAATGGAATTTGCAAGTAAAGCATATTTTCTGCTGCTCCTGCTGCTGATACCTTATATATTATGGTATTTCCTGGGCAGGAAGAAGAGCGAGCCTACGATGCGCATGAGTGATACACGAATCTATCAGTATGCTCCGAAGAGCATGCGCGTCAGACTCATCCATCTGCCGATGGTGCTGAGATGCATCTGCTTCGTGCTCATCGTCATCGCCATGGCCCGTCCGCAGACCCACTATTCCTGGGACAACAAGACCGTAGAAGGTATCGATATCATGCTTGCCATGGACGTATCAACCTCTATGCTTGCTGAGGACCTGAAGCCAAACCGTATGGAGGCGGCGAAGGATGTTGCCACTGAGTTTATCTCAGGCCGTCCTACCGACAATATCGGACTCACCATCTTTGCCGGAGAGGCTTTCACGCAATGTCCGATGACCACCGATCATGCCAGTCTGCTCAGACTTCTGCATGATACCCGCACCGATATTGCGGCTCGCGGACTCATCGACGACGGTACCGCTGTGGGTATGGGACTTGCCAACGCCGTGACCCGACTCAAGGATTCCAAGGCAAAGAGCAAGGTGGTAATCCTGCTCACCGACGGTAGTAACAACATGGGTGACATCTCGCCTATGACCGCAGCCGAAATAGCCAAGAGCTACGGCATCAGAGTCTATACCATCGGTGTGGGAACCAACAAGGTGGCGCCTTATCCGATGCCTGTGGCAGGAGGCGTGCAGTATGTCAATATCCCGGTGGAAATCGATACCCAGACGCTGCGAGACATCGCTCAGACCACCGATGGAAACTTCTATCGAGCTACGAGTACAGCCGAGTTGAAGAAAATCTACAAGGACATCGACAAGTTGGAGAAGTCTAAGTTTAATGTGAAGCATTTTGCCAAGCGCTATGAGGCCTATCAGCCTTTTGCCCTGGGTGCACTCCTGATACTGCTCCTGGAGATATTGCTCCGCCTCACTTGGTTCAGAAGAATTCCTTGATGAAAGAGGAGTTTAGACAAAATAGATTATAACATCATATAAATATGTTAAGATTTGAAGATCCTACGTTTCTCTGGCTGCTCTGGCTGATACCGGTGCTCATACTGGTTCGTCTGGTAGGTTGGAGAAGGCGAAAGGCTAAGCTGAAAAGATTGGGCGATCCGGAGCTGCTCAAGCAGTTGATGCCCAACATATCCAAATACCGTCCTACGGTGAAGTTTGTGCTGATGCTTGCTGCCTTGGCACTCGTCATCGTGATGGTGGCTCGCCCTCAGATGGGAAGCAAGATTTCTCACGACAAGCGTAATGGCATCGAGACGATGATCTGTCTTGATATCTCCAATTCCATGCTTGCCGAAGATGTGGCTCCTTCCCGTCTCGACAAGAGCAAGATGCTGATAGAGAATTTGGTAGATAACTTCAGCAACGATAAGATTGGTCTCATCGTCTTTGCAGGCGATGCCTTCGTGCAGTTGCCTATCACCAGTGATTATGTATCGGCAAAGATGTTCCTGCAGAATATCACACCGGGGCTGATCCAGACTCAGGGTACCAATATCGGCGATGCCATCTCGCTTGCCACCAAGAGTTTTACCCAGCAGGACAATGTGGGTAGAGCCATCATCGTGATTACCGATGGTGAGAACCATGAGGATGGTGCCAAGGAGGCAGCCGAGATTGCCCAGAAGAAGGGCATCAACGTGTTTATCCTCGGTATCGGTAATACCAAGGGTGCTCCTATCCCGATGGGTGATGGCTCTTATCTGAAGGATCACGCAGGCAATACCGTGATGACTGCCCTCAACGAGCAGATGTGCCGCGAACTGGCGCAGGCTGGCAAGGGTCAGTATATCCATGTGGATAATACGAGTGATGCAGAAAAGGCATTGAATGATGACCTTACCAAGTTGCAGAAGGGAGATATGACCAGCGTGATATACAGTGCCTACGATGAACAGTTTCAGGCTGTGGGCATTCTCATCATCCTCCTGCTCATCATCGAGGTCTGCATGCTGGAAGTAAAGAATCCGTTGCTCAGGAACATCAAGTTCTTCAAAAGGGATTCCTTGAAGCTGCCGAAATAAAGCCTTATACGCAAGGCGCCCTGAAAGGGCAAAAGCTTTAAAATATAGATGTAAAAATGAAGTATATACATTATATAATAGTAACAGTGGCAATGTTGCTGGTGGGTACGGCACAAGCCGGAGCCCAGACTGATCGCAACCTGATCCGTCAGGGCAATCGTGCCTTCAAATCTCAGAAATGGGCAGTGGCAGAAACCCAATATCGCAAGGCTATCTCCAAGAATCAGAAGAATCCACAGGCGATATACAATCTTGGTTGTGCGCTCATGGCGCAGCAGAAAGACTCCATGGCGATACAGCAGTTTACCAATGCTGCCCAGTTGGAAACCAACCGCCTCCGCCGTGCTGCCAGCTATCACAACATGGGCGTGATCATGCAGAACCACCGTGAATATGCCCAGGCCATCGAATACTACAAGATGGCGCTGAGATGCAATCCACAGGACAATGAGACCCGTTATAATCTTGCCCTCTGCAAGAAGTTGCTCAAGAACAATCCGCAAAACAAGGATCAAAACAAGAACAACAAGGATAAGAACAAGGACAAGAATAAGAAGGATCAGAATAAGGACAAGAACAAAGGCAACAAGGATAAAAACGACGATAAGAATAATAAAAATAATAAGAATAACAAGAATAACAATAACAAGAATAATCAGAACCAAAACCAGCCGAACCAGGACAAGATGAGCCGCGAGAATGCCGAGCAGCTCCTGAATGCCGCCGTTCAGCAGGAGCAAGCCACCAAGCGCAAGTTGCAGAAGGCGATGAGCCAGCCACGCAGGAAGGCTTACGACAAGAATTGGTAAAAGATTAAATGAGATAAATACGATTTTAAATTAAAATACGATTTATAGATATAAATACGGTTTACATATAATATTTAGCTATTATTTAAGATACGATATGAAAAAAATAGGTTGGTATTTGATATTGCTGATATGCTTGCTAGGCTACCAGGTGCATGCGGTGGCCCAGCATATCTCCGTGTCGGCTCCATCGCACGTAGCGGCTGGAGAAAACTTCCGTGTCGCCTATACCATCAACACCCGTGATGTAGAGGAATTCAGAATGGGTGCGGTGCAGGATGGACTCGAAGTCATCGCAGGCCCTTACACATCTTCGCAATCCAGTTATCAGATGATCAACGGACATACCTCGTCCTCTTCATCTGTAACCATCACCTACACCCTTTATGCGGCAAAGAATGGTACCTTCAATATTGGTTCTTCCCACGCCATCGTGGATGGTAGGAACCTGGCTTCTCGCGCCGTGAAGATTACGGTGTCGGGGCACGCCCAGCATACCAACGGCGCTCCTAGCATGCACGGACAGAATAGCTACGACCAACCTCGTATGCGTACCGCAGGCTCTGCCATCTCAGGCAGCGACCTCTTCATCAAGGTGTCTGCCAACAAGAAGAGAGTACACGAGCAGGAACCTATCCTGCTTACCTATAAGGTATATACACAGGTGGAACTCACCCAGCTGGAAGGCAAGATGCCAGACCTGAAAGGATTCCACAACCAGGAAGTACCTCTGCCACAGCAGAAAACCTTTCATACCGAGATGGTGAATGGTCGTCCTTACAAGTGTGTCACCTGGAGCCAGTATGTGATGTATCCTCAGATGACCGGTAAGCTGGAGATTCCTTCCATCACCTTCAAGGGCATCGTGGTACAGCAGAACCGCAATGTCGATCCTATGGAGGCCTTCTTCAATGGCGGATCCGGATATGTAGAGGTAAAGAAGGACATCAAGGCTCCGGGTATCACCCTGCAGGTAGATCCGTTGCCTCAGCGCCCTGCCAACTTCTCGGGTGGAGTAGGTAAGTTCAATATCTCTGCTTGTCTTGACAAGAAGGAAATCAAGGCAGGCGAACCGATCACGCTCCGTGTGATTGTGGGAGGTATAGGCAACCTCAAGTTGCTTAAGCAGCCAGTAGTGAATTTCCCGAAGGATTTCGACAAGTATGATGCCAAGGTAACAGATAAGACCCGACTCACCGCCAATGGAGTGGAGGGTAATATGATCTACGATTTCCTGGCTGTGCCTCGCAATCAGGGCAGCTATACTATTCCAGCCGTGGAGTTCACCTATTATGATACCAGCAAGAATGCGTATAAGACCATCAAGACCCAACCTTTCACTCTGAACGTGGAGAAGGGAGATGGTTCAACATCCGAGTCGGCTGACTATACCAGCAAGGACAAGGATATCCATACCATCAAGTTGGGCAAGACCTCACAGCATCAGGCAGATGATATGTTCTTCGGAAGCTTCGGCTACTGGACCAGTCTGCTCATTCCGCTCATCGCCTTCTTCGTGCTGCTGGTGGTATTCCACCGCAGAGCCATCGAGAATGCCGACATCGTGAAGAAGCGCTCCAACAAGGCGGGCAAGATAGCCACCAAGCGTCTGCGCATGGCCAACAAGCTGATGCTGCAGGGCAAGCAGGGCGAGTTCTATGATGAGGTGATGCGTGCCCTCTGGGGATATATGAGCTACAAGCTGAACATGCCGGTAGAGCAGCTCTCTCGTGAGAATATCCGTGAGAAACTCTTCGCCCACGATGTGGACGATGCTACAATACAGAAGTTTACTTCCGCTCTCGATGAGTGCGAGTTCGAGCGTTATGCTCCAGGCGATCCTGCCGGCAATATGAACCGTACCTTCGAATCAGCAATGACAGCGATTATGGAAATAGAAAATGCAATCAATGCGACTCGCAAGAACGCCAAGAAGCATCCTGCCGGATATTCCTTCGTATGGCTGCTCCTGGCGATGCTGGGCTTCGGCGCTTCTCCGGTATCGGCAATCACCAAGAACAATGCCGATACGGAATACCAGAAGGGCAATTACCAGCAGGCTATCCGCGACTACGAAGAGCTGCTCAAGAATGGTGCCTCTGCCGAGATTTACTACAATCTCGGCAATGCCTACTATCGTACAGACAATATCACCAAGGCGGTGCTCAACTATGAGCGTGCCCGTCTGCTCTCGCCTGGAGATGAGGACATCAACTTCAATCTCCAGTTTGCACGCAGCAAGACCATCGACAAGATTACCCCGGTAAGCGAAATGTTCTTCGTTACCTGGTATAAGGCGCTGGTCAACTTCACGAGTGTAGATAACTGGGCGAAGACTGGCATCATCTCCATCATCATGGCGCTGCTGCTCGTGCTGCTCTATCTCTTCGGTCCGCACATCCTGATGCGCAAGATCGGCTTCTTTGGCGGTATCGGCTTCTTCCTCGTCTTCCTGCTGAGCAATCTCTTTGCCTATCAGCAGAAGCAGGCGCTCGACAACCGCAAGGGTGCCATCATCATCTCACCTTCAGTGAACATCAAGAAGACGCCTGCCAAGACCAGTACCGATCAGTTTGTACTCCACGAGGGTACCCGTGTAGATATCATCGACAAGGGAATGACCGACTGGCGTGGCATCCGCGTAGGCGATGGAAGAGAGGGATGGATCGAGACCAAGCATCTCGAGGAAATCTAGGAGAATGAAGTGGATGGAGCGTCAGACACTGATATCATTCTACATTCAACATTAAATATAAAACAATAAGTAAATGGATTTTAGTTCGATACAAGATATTGACTTTCAGATACTGCAGTGGTTCAACGGCAGTAACAATGTGATTCTCGACCAGTTGGTGATGGCACTTACTTCGGGTTTCACCTGGATACCGCTCTATCTTGTACTCTTTATCATCGTGATGCGCAATAATGAGACGATCGGGCAGATTGGTCTTATTGTAGGCTGCGCATTCCTGTGCATTCTTTTTGCCGATGGCATTGCCGAGGGAATCATCAAACCGCTTGCGGCCAGATGGCGACCTTCCAACGATCCGCTGGTAAAATATTCCGTACAGGTAGTGGATAATCTTCGTCTGAAGGACTACAGTTTCTGTTCGGCGCATGCAGCCAACACCATGGCGATAGCCGTGTTCTTCTCGCTGCTTGTAAGGAGCAGGATGCTCACCTTCACCCTGATAGCGTGGTCGCTGGTGAACTGCTGGACCCGCCTCTATCTGGGCGTTCATTATCCGTTGGACATCGTTTGCGGCATGCTGCTGGGCATGGTGGTTGGTACGCTGGTATATCTTTTCTTCCATCGTATGTACCGACGTATGTCACCGGAAATCAAGTATGTATCGAATCAATATACCAGTACGGGATATGATTGCGATGACATCGATATGATTATGACCGTCCTGATGCTCACCCTCGTATATGTCATCCTGCGTGCCGTCGTTCTGATGACGGGATTATAGTAGTATAATAGCCTTTTCTGAAAAAAGGCAAATCATAAAGTTCAAAGTTCAAAGCTCAAAGTTCAAAGTAAAATAATGGATACAAAACATATTAAGATTAGTGATTATAATTACGATTTGCCAGATGAGCGCATCGCCAAGTTTCCTATCTCACAGCGCGACCACAGTAAACTGCTGGTCTATAAGCATGGTGAGGTAAGCGACGATGTGTTCTTCCATCTTCCCGACTATCTGCCAAAGGGTGCCATGATGGTATTCAATAATACCAAGGTAATCCAGGCGCGCATGCATTTCCGCAAGGAGACGGGAGCCCTCATCGAGGTGTTCCTGATGGAACCTGCTGCACCTACCGACTATGAGCTGATGTTCCAGACTTCGGGTCACTGCTCATGGCTCTGTATGATTGGTAACCTGAAGAAATGGAAAGAGGGAAGCCTGAAGCGCGACTTCGAGATCAAGGGTCATCAGCTTACCCTCTCTGCTACCATGCGCCGTGGAGATGCGCTCAGCGCAGAGGCTTCAGAGATGGTGGCTAAAGGTGGCGGCACCAACTACTGGGTGGATTTCGACTGGGACAACGAGCATGTTTCCTTTGCCGAGATTCTCGAAGCAGTGGGAGAGTTGCCTATCCCTCCTTATCTGAACCGCAAGACAGAAGAAAGTGACAAGACCACTTATCAGACTGTATATTCCAAGATCAAGGGTAGTGTAGCTGCCCCAACAGCCGGTCTGCATTTCACCGATGCAGTGCTCCAGGACCTGGATGCGCATGGCATCGACCGTGAAGAGGTAACCCTTCATGTTGGAGCGGGAACCTTCAAGCCGGTGAAGAGTCTTGAGATAGAAGGTCATCAGATGCATACCGAATATATCGTGGTTCATCGTCGCAGTCTGGAGAAGCTCATCAAGCACGAGTGCCAGGTCATCGCCGTGGGAACCACCAGTGTGCGCACCATCGAGAGTCTCTACTATATGGGCGTGCATCTCATCAAGCATCCTGAGGCAAGCGAAGAGGACCTGCATGTAAACCAGTGGGATCCATACGAGTTGTCGGCAGATGGCAATCTGGTGGATGACATCACTCCGGTGCAGGCTATCCAGGCAATCATAGATTACCTCGACCACAACGGATTGGAAGCCCTTCACTCCAGCACGCAGATCATCATCGCTCCAGGCTACACCTATAAGATAGTAAAGATGCTGGTAACCAATTTCCATCAGCCTCAGAGCACCCTGCTTCTCCTGGTGAGTGCCTTCCTGCATGGTGATTGGAAGAAGGTATATGATTATGCCCTCTCTCATGATTTCCGCTTCCTGAGCTATGGAGATTCCTCCCTGCTCATTCCGTAAGGAGAAGAAGAAGTCAGAGCAATAACAGAACTGCTAATCATAAAGTTCAAAGTTCAAAATTCAAAGTTCAAAGTATAAAATATGATTTCAGTAGAAGGACTGAAAGTAGAGTTTGGCGTAAAGCCACTTTTCAATGATGTAAGCTTCGTAATCAACGACCGCGACCGCATTGCCTTGGTAGGCAAGAACGGTGCCGGCAAATCTACGATGCTGAAGATTCTCTGTGGCTTGCAGAAGCCAACCTCCGGCGTAGTGGCTATCCCTAATGAAACCACCATCGGCTATCTGCCTCAGGTGATGAAACTGCAGGATGATACCACCGTGAAGCAGGAAACCCGCAAGGCTTTCGCCCACAATACCGAGATGAAGGCGCACCTCGACAAGATGCAGCAGGAAATGGCCGACCGCACCGACTACGAGAGCGAGAGCTATGCCCAGCTCGTGGAGAAATTCACCCAGGAACATGATCGCTATATGATGATGGGCGGTGAAAATTACGAGGCGGAAATAGAGCGCACGTTGAGCGGTCTGGGTTTCACCCGTGAAGACTTCGACCGTCCTACCCGAGAGTTCTCTGGTGGATGGCGTATGCGTATCGAGTTGGCAAAGATCCTGCTCCAGAAGCCGGATGTACTTCTCCTCGATGAGCCTACCAACCATCTTGATATCGAGAGTATCCAGTGGCTGGAGCAGTTCCTGGCGCAGAGTGCCAAGGCGGTGGTGCTGGTAAGTCACGACCGTGCCTTTATCAATAATGTAACCAACCGCACCCTGGAGATTACCTGCGGCAGGGTAGAGGATTACAAGGTGAAATACGATGAGTATGTGGTACTTCGTGCCGAGCGCCGCGAGCAGCAGCTCCGTGCCTACGAGAACCAGCAGAAGGAAATAGCCGATATCAAGGATTTCATCGAGCGTTTCCGCTATAAGCCTACCAAAGCTGTACAGGTGCAGAGCCGCATCAAGCAGTTGGAGAAAATCGTTCCTATCGAGGTGGACGAGGTGGATACCAAGCAGATGCATCTCAAGTTCCCTCCTTGTCTCCGTAGCGGCGATTATCCGGTCATCTGCGATGAGGTGAGAAAGGATTATGGCGATCATACCGTCTTCGACCATGTGACCCTTACCATCAAGCGTGGCGAGAAAGTGGCATTCGTAGGTAAGAACGGCGAGGGTAAATCTACTCTGGTGAAGTGTATTATGGGCGAGATTCCTTTTACGGGCAATCTCAAGATAGGTCATAACGTGCAGATTGGTTATTTCGCACAGAATCAGGCACAGCTGCTCGATGAGAAGCTTACCATCTTCCAGACCATCGACAATGTGGCTACCGGCGAGATGCGCCTCAAGGTGAACGATCTGCTGGGTGCCTTTATGTTTGGTGGTGAAACTTCCGAGAAATATGTCAAGGTGTTGAGTGGAGGAGAGCGCAGTCGTCTGGCGATGATCAAGCTCCTGCTCGAACCGGTGAATCTCCTGATTCTCGATGAGCCTACCAACCATCTCGATATGCAGTCGAAGGATGTGTTGAAGGAAGCCATCAAGGCATTCGATGGTACCGCTATTATCGTGAGCCACGACCGTGAGTTCCTCGACGGACTGGTAGATAAGGTATATGAGTTTGCCGGTGGAAAGGTACGTGAGCATCTGGGCGGTATCTACGATTATCTCCGTGCCCACAATGCCGAGAGCATCAGTCAGGCACTTGCCAATCAGGTCGGAAGTCAGAATATGTCATCTGCCGGCTCTCCATCTTCTTCATCATCATCTGCAGAGTCTTCCGAAGTATCCTCCGGAAAGCTCAGCTATGCCGAGCACAAGGAGCAGCAGAAGAAGATTCGCAAGGCTGAGAAGGCAGTGAAGGAATGCGAGACGAAGATTGAAAAGCTCGAAACCCGCAAGGCTGAGATTGATGCCCTCCTGATGAAGCCTGAGAATGCCACGAATATGGAACTCGTTACCGAATATACCGAGCTGATGAAGAGCCTGGATGAGGAAAACGAGAACTGGATGATGCTCTTCGAAGAGCTGGAGGAAATCAAGAATTCATAGTTAAAACAATAATAAATAACGAGAAAATGAAAATGAAGTACATCCTTCCGATGATGATGCTCGCAGCCATGCCTTTGGCTGCTGATGCTCAGAACAAGTCGGGACTTGTCATGAGCAATCTTGACAAGACAGCAAAGCCTGCTGATGATTTCTATCAGTTTGCTACCGGTGGCTGGCAGAAGAACAATCCGCTGCCTGCTGCCTACAGCCGTTATGGTAGTTTCGATCAGTTGGCTGAGAACAGCAACAAGCGTATCAACTCTATCCTTGATGAGCTCAAGAAGAAGACCTACAAAGCTGGAACCATCGAGCAGAAGCTTTCCGACTTCTATAAGTTGGCGCTCGATATTGATCGCCGCAATAAGGAGGGCATTGCTCCCGTAAAGCCTCTCCTCGACGAGATTGCTGCTGCCAAGACCAAGGCTGAGCTCCAGAACTTGCAGGTGAAGTATGCCATGCAGGGTTTGGGCGTAGGTTTCGGTACCGGTTTCGGTGCTGATGAGAAGAACGTTACCATGAACATCTACAATGTGATGCAGGGTGGCTTGACTCTCGGTTCCAAGGATTACTACCTCAACAACGATGCTGCTACCGTAGCCATCCGTGAGGCATTCAAGACCTACGTGGCAAAGATGTTCCAGCTCTATGGCTTCTCTGCTGCCGATGCTGCCCAGAAGGCACAGAAGGTATTCCTCCACGAGACCAGTCTTGCTACTATCTCCAAGAGCCGTACCGAACTCCGTGACCCGCAGGCTAACTACAACAAGATGAGCCTGAAGCAGTTTAAGGAGAATTATCCAAACATTCCTCTTGAGGCATTGGCTAACGGCGAGGGCATCAAGAGTGAATATATCCAGGAGATGATTGTGGGTCAGCCTGCATTCATGGCTGGTTACGACAAGATTACTGCTGCTGAGGATGCTGAGACCTTGAAGGCATTGATGGAGTGGAGTGTCATCGGCAGTTCTTCTGCCTATCTCACCGATGAGATCCGTGAGGCAAACTTCGATTTCTTCGGCAAGACCATGAGTGGCAGAAAGGAAGACCATCCATTGTGGAAGCGTGCCACTTCTCAGGTAGATGCTCAGATGGGTGAGGCGCTCGGCAGAATCTACTGCAAGAAATTCTTCCCTGAGTCTTCTAAGAAGATGATGGAGACTTTGGTCAAGAATCTCCAGGTGAGTCTCGGTCAGCGTATCGACGCTCAGGAGTGGATGAGTGCTGAGACCAAGGCTGCTGCTCACAATAAGCTCGATAAGTTCTATGTCAAGATTGGTTATCCTAACCAGTGGACTGACTATAGCAAGCTTACCATCGACCCATCCAAGAGTTTCTATGAGAACGTGATGGCTTGCCGTCAGTTCCGCAACAATAAGGAGATTGCTGAGAAGGCTGGTAAGCCAGTCAACAGAGACGAGTGGTATATGACACCTCAGACTGTGAATGCATACTATAATCCTACCACCAACGAGATCTGCTTCCCAGCAGGTATCCTTCAGTATCCATTCTTTGATGCCAAGGCTGACGCGGCATTCAACTATGGTGCTATCGGTGTAGTGATTGGTCATGAGATGACTCACGGTTTCGATGATCAGGGTCGCCAGTATGATGCCAGCGGTAACCTGAAGGATTGGTGGACTGCTGCTGATGCAGAGGGCTTCAACAAGCGTGCAGATATGTATGCTGATTTCTTCAGCAACATCAAGGTATTGCCTGATTTGAATGCCAACGGTCGCTTTACATTGGGTGAGAACCTTGCCGACCACGGTGGTTTGATGGTATCTTTCAATGCCTTCAAGAATGCGACAGCCAAGAAGCCATTGAAGAACAAGGATGGTTTCACTGCTGATCAGCGCTTCTTCCTTGCTTACGCAGGTGTATGGGGTCAGAACATCACCGAGAAGGAGATTCGCAACCGTGTGAAGAACGATCCTCATGCGCTTGGCAAGTGGCGTGTAGATGGTGCTCTTCCTCACATTGATGCCTGGTATGAGGCATTCGGTGTAAAGCAGGGCGACAAGATGTTCATTCCTAAGAATGAGCGTCTGGAGCTTTGGTAAAGATCAAATATCCTATCCCGTTAGTTTTTAAAGTTTTAAAGGGATAAGAATGAAATATGAAAAGGCTGCGTTACTTTGTGGTGACGCAGCCTTTTTTGTACCTGATGCTCTAAAATATGGGTAATGATGATAACTAGTATTGATGGCTATCGTAAGTAATATGGTTAGCCATCGTAAGTGATATGATTAGCCATCGTAAGTGATATGATTAGCTGTCGTAAGTGATATGATTAGCTGTCGTAAGTAATATGAAAAGTCTTCGAAGTTAATAGGGATAGTTGTTGGAAGATATAATCTCTGTCGTTGGGATTGGCTATATCTAAAACCGCACAACAGCTGTTGTGCGCTTGCATATCAGCTGTTGTGCGGTTGTCCATCAGCTGTTGTGCAGATGCCCATCAGCTGTTGTGCTATGAAATCCTGGCAAATTATATGCCGTTAAAATAACTCCAGGATCTTATCGATTATCTTTTCGATGCTGGAAGAATCGGTGGTTTCGTCGAGCTTCTGGTTGATTTTCTCTTCTACCTTCTTGCTCACTTTATCCGCAGCCTTATCGAAAGCCTGATTGGCTTTCTCTTCCAGTTTCTTCTGCATTTTTGTGCTGAAGCTGCCTTCATCGCTTTCAGCCTGGTCCTCATTGACATTGGCTTCTGAATCTGAGCTATCCATATTAGGAGTGTCAGAGGATACATTTGATTCCGACTCCTCGATATGGAGATTATCGGCAGATTCCAGCGCCTTCACCATATCGTCGGCATTCATCGTATAGACATTGCCGAGGATACCGAAACTCACGGTATGCGGCTTGCCGTTGAACTCTACGGAACCCGTAGAGCAAACGATATAGTTGTGGTATTCGAAAAGCTGGTTCATCGCTTCGTCCATCATGCTGCCAGCCATCATCTTGGCTACAGAGCGGAGCGCCTGCGAGAAGAAATTGTTGTCGGTAGATCCTACCGCCTTTTCTACTGCCTTGCTTGCCTCCGTGCGAACCTTCTCCTTATGAGCATCTGCGCCCGGATTGGTTATGGCAAATAGGGCAAGGATGAAAATGATGAGACCGATCACCATCTTTATGGCGAAATGGCTCGTCTTCTTCTTAGACTGCTGCTGGAAATTCGAATTCATTGCTGCTCCCTGCTGGAATCCCTGCTGATAGGCTCCCTGCTGGAATCCCTGCTGATAGGCTTCCTGCTGGGCTTTCTGATAATCCTGCTGGTAGGTTTCCTGCTGGAAATCTTGCTGAACTCCTTCTTGCTTTTGGGCATTCTGGTTGCTCTGGTTGGCTTCTATAGCTTCCAGTACTGCTCTCAGTTCCTCTACCTTCCAGGCAGGAGTCCAGTCTGCCATACCCTGCTTCCACACCAGTGTTTCGGGACTGATGCCCTTCTGTACGAGTTGGTCGAAACTGAAAGGACCTGCCTGCTGTCCATTATGATCGATTATAAAAAATTCCATCTTTGTCCTTTTAATTTTTAAATGTTAACATTAAACTTTATTAGTACTTAACCTTTCTTTGCAAGTAAGTTCCTCTTTATGAGTACTTAACCTTTGCAAGTAAGCCCCACACGCCCTGAAAGGGCAGAAGCTCCTAGCCCAGGGCATCGCCCTGGGTATTTATGGACGCAAACCTGTCGCCCTGTAAGGGCAAAAGCTTTCAAATACCTGGCAATATACAAAGCTTTTGCCCTTACAGGGCGTCTTGTAAACTGCTATTATACTCAGGGCGATGCCCTGGGCTAGGGGCTTCTGCCCTTTCAGGGCGGCACGCTTGCGTCCATAATTCCCAGGGCGATGCCCTGGGCTAGGAGTTTCTGCCCTTTCAGGGCGTGCTGCTTCAGGTATTAGTGTGTTGCCTTCCACCATCCTGTCTTCTCTCTTCCCTTCAGGGCTACACTGTGCTGGCTCGGGTCGGAGATGGAAAGACCGCAATAGCTCTTCACCTGGAAGATGGTTCCTCTATACGGGTCCTTCAGCATGGTAAATGCCTCATCGGTATGTGCAGCAGCCTTGATGGTTTTCTGCATCTGGGCGGCAAACTGATCTTTCAGGTAACCGCTTGGCTTGAGGCTATCTACATATACCGACATGTCATAGAACAGGTTAGGAGTGAAGCCGTCGAGAGGTTGGATCGTTTCTAGAGGAGTGGAGGAATCGAGCGTATATTTGCTGTTGATTTCCTTCATGACGCTAGCCAGATTATCCATCTCGCGACAGTCGATGGCTGCCATGTTGCAATAAGGTACATAGCTGGATTTGTAGAAGTTGACAATGCCGTTTACGATGCCGGAATAGTTGGGCGTTGCGGAATTGAGCATGCTCCAGATGCTTCGGTATGGAAAGCCTATAGCCATCACCTCGCTGCTCGAACTGATGAGATAGTTGGTGACATCCTTCAGCTCGTATGCTGTCTCCACATTTCCCATATAGCAGGCATCGAAGAGAATGTATTGCATCTTCATTCCGCTCTGTCTGATTCCTTCTGCCAGGGTTGGGAGGTCCATGGCATAACTCTTGGAATTTACACTTCCAAAGAAGCGGGTGACCGGATGGTCTGGGTCGCTACCAAACTGGATGCCGCTGAATGCACTGGATGGCTTGCCGGCTGTGGCAGTGCTTCCGAAGCCAGGACGGGCATAGTTCGGATAATTCACCCAATCTTCTGCATAGGTCCATCCGGAACCATGTACTCCGATGATGAGGGCATAGTTGAGTGCCTCGGCATTTTGCTTCACTTCATTGAGAAGGTTGGCGAATCCCTCTGCCGTGCAATAGCTGTTGTCCTCGTAGGTCTTCACGGGCACACAGTTCACCTTCCTGCTGGCGGCATCGTACTGCAAATCGTAGAGTGTGCTCTTGTTGTATTTCTCGCTGAAAAATACCATCACACGTGAGTCACTGAGTCCTTTCTTGGCTACGATACCCTGGCAGATGCTGTCGATGTTGTTGGCTAGGTATTGCTTCAAACCCGAACTGGTGGTACTGCCTGTCCATGGATAATATACCAGGATGGTCTGCTTGTTGACGCTATCCACATCAAAAGCCTCGTCGCTACAACTGGTGAAAGTCATGGCGAACGAAAACATACATATAAATAAGGTGAAAAGCTTCTTGATCATAATAAAAAAGTTGAATGTTGAATGCTGAATGTTGAGTTGCAGAATGGCTGACGAATTCATCCGTCTGAGATTCTGCATTCATCATTCTACACTCAACATTCAACATATATAAAAAAAGAATTTGTTACTTCTTCTTGAGTTCCTCGATGGTAGCCTTCAGGGCAGCAATCTTCTCTACAGAGTCGCTTTCCTTCTTGCGCTCCAGAGCCACTACCTTCTCAGGGGCGTGAGCTACGAAGTTCTCATTGCTGAGCTTCTTGCAAACGCCCATCAGGAAGCCCTCCAGGTGCTTGAGCTGAGCCTCTGCCTTCTCAATCTCGGCTGCGACGTCGATGAGGTCGCCCAATGGTACGGCAAACTCGTCGGTGCCTACCATGAAGCTGGATGCATCGGCACTCTTCTCGGCGATGACCTCAATCTTGTCGAGGTTAGCCATCTTCAGCGTTACGTCGTTGTATGCCTCGAAATCGTTCTTGCCTACTACCTGAAGAGACAACTGCTCCTTCTGGGCAATGTTCTTCTGGTTGCGAACGGTACGAACACCGGCGATAATCTGCTTCACTGCCTCAATGTCGGCTGCCAACTTCTGCTCCTCAGCTGTAGGTGCAGGAATCTCCAGCTTCTCGCGCATGATGCTCTCGCCATCCTTGCGGTCGTAGATGTGCTGCCACAACTCCTCGGTGATGAATGGCATGAATGGATGCAACATCTTCAGGAGGGCATCGAAGAAACGGAGGGTAGCGTCGTAGCTCTTCTGGTCGATAGGCTGACCGTAAGCTGGCTTCACCATCTCCAGGTACCAAGATGAGAACTCATCCCAGAACAGCTTATATACAGTCATCAATGCCTCAGAGATACGGTAGTCCTTAAACTGCTTCTGCATCTCCTCGTTCACCTCCTTGAGCTTGGCGTCAAACCACTTCACGGCGATTTCAGCACTCTTAGGCTGCTCGATATCCGCAGTCTCCCAACCCTTCACGAGGCGGAAGGCATTCCAGATCTTATTGTTGAAGTTACGTCCCTGCTCGCAAAGGCTCTCGTCGAAGAGGATGTCGTTGCCGGCTGGAGCACTGAGCATCATACCCATACGAACGCCGTCGGCACCAAACTTGTCAATCAGATCCAATGGGTCTGGTGAGTTGCCGAGACTCTTGCTCATCTTGCGACCCAGCTTATCGCGAACGATACCTGTGAAATATACGTGCTTGAATGGCATCTTGCCACGATACTCGTAGCCAGCCATGATCATACGTGCTACCCAGAAGAAGATGATATCCGGACCAGTTACGAGGTCGGAAGTAGGGTAGTAGTAGTTGATCTCCTCGTTGTCAGGATGCTCGATGCCATCAAACAGAGAGATTGGCCACAACCATGAAGAGAACCAGGTGTCGAGGCAGTCGCTCTCCTGCTCAAGATCCTCAGCCTTGATGCTGGCGTTCTTCTCCTGAGCGAGCTTCAGAGCCTCCTCTGCAGTCTCTGCTACCACGAAATCCTTCTTGCCGGCATTGTCGAAGTAGTAGGCTGGGATGCGGTGACCCCACCAGAGCTGACGGCTGATACACCAGTCCTTGATGTTCTCCAACCAGTGGCGATAGGTGTTCTTGTACTTCTTAGGATAGAACTCGATGTCATCGTCCATCACTGGAGGGAGGGCGATGTCAGCAAAGTGCTGCATCTTGAGGAACCACTGTGTAGAAAGCTTTGGTTCGATAGGCACATTGGTACGCTCAGAGAAGCCCACCTTATTATTATAGTCCTCAATCTTTTCCATCAATCCGGCGTTCTGAAGGTCGATGGAAATCTGCTTGCGCACGTCCATGCGGTCCATACCTACATAGAGACCTGCAGCCTCGCTGATGGTACCGTTGTCGTTGAAGATATCGATGGTCTCCAAGCCGTGCTTCAAACCGAGGGCGTGGTCGTTGATATCGTGAGCTGGAGTTACCTTCAAGCATCCGGTACCGAACTCGATATCTACGTATGTATCCTCGATAACAGGAATCTCGCGGTTTACGAGAGGCACGATTACGTGCTTACCCTTCAGCCAGGTATTCTTCTTATCCTCTGGGTTGATACACATGGCAGAGTCGCCCATGATGGTCTCCGGACGGGTTGTTGCTACCACAGCATAGTAGCCCTTCTCATCCTTGTGCATCACGTTCTCCTCGTCCACCTGCTGGCAGTCCTGCTCTACTACATAATACTTCAAGTGGTAGAGCTTAGAGTGCTCGTCCTTGTAGATAACCTCCTCGTCAGAGAGTGCAGTCTGGGCCTGAGGGTCCCAGTTAACCATTCGCACGCCACGATAGATGAGTCCCTTCTGGTAGAGGTCGCAGAAAACGTGGATTACGGCACGAGAGCGGGTCTCGTCCATGGTGAATGCTGTGCGGTCCCAGTCGCAGCTGGCACCGAGCTTGCGGAGCTGCTTGAGGATGATGCCGCCGTGCTCGTGAGTCCAGTCCCAAGCATGCTTGAGGAACTCATCGCGAGTGAGGTCAGTCTTCTTGATACCCTGCTGAGCGAGGCGATTTACCACCTTAGCCTCGGTAGCGATACTAGCGTGGTCGGTACCTGGTACCCAGCAAGCGTTCTTGCCCTCCATGCGTGCACGGCGAACGAGAATATCCTGGATAGTATTGTTGAGCATGTGTCCCATGTGGAGCACACCTGTTACGTTTGGTGGAGGGATTACCACCGTATAAGGTTCACGACCATCTGGCTTAGAGCTGAAAAGCTTGTTGTCGAGCCAGTACTGATACCATTTACTTTCCACTGCTTGTGGATCGTATTTACTTGCTAATTCCATTGTTTCTATCTAATTTTTATTCTTTTTCTTTCTTTTTCCTTAAAAAACGGTGCAAAGATACGAATTTTTGAGCGAAAAATGCTATCTTTGCATCAAAATTATTAATTTTTGCACAAAACGATGGTTAGTAATGCAGTAAAAAAGTAGAAATATGAATTGGGATATTATGGGAGCTTGGTTTCTCTTTAATGTCATGGTATGTGTGGCAGCTGTTTCTTTCGCCATATTTCTTAATACGAAAGCGGGGAAGAAGTGGAAGAAGAACCTTTAAAAATTATGGAACTGATCTTTCGCAAGTGGTTTAAGTACGCCCTGAAAGGGCAGAAATAAAGATGGCAAGCTGGCTCCACACGCCCTGAAAGGGCAGAAGCTCCTAGCCCAAGGCATCGCCCTGGGTATATTGGCAGTCAACAAGGCGCCCTGTAAGGGCAAAAGCTTTGTATGTTGGCTGGTACTTGAAAGCTTTTGCCCTTACAGGGCGATAGGCATGCGTCCATAAATCCCCAGGGCGATGCCCTGGGCTAGGAGCTTCTGCCCTTTCAGGGCGTATGGGGCAACCCTCGTTGTTTCATGGCGTATGGGGCAGCCCTCGTTGATTCATGGCGTATGGGGGCAAACCTCGTTAGTTCTGTGCGTGGGGCTTATTTGTGAACTTGAATGTAGAATATTAAACACTTGAATATAATATATTTAAACAATGCATACGAAAGAAGAGAAAATGGCGGCGTTCAGCCGCTTGCTGGATGTGCAGGACCGTTTGCGCCTGCAGTGTCCATGGGATAAGAAGCAGACATTTGAGAGTCTTCGTCCGAATACCATCGAGGAGACTTTCGAGCTTTGTGACGCCTTGATGAAGCGCGATTACAAGGATATCAAGAAGGAGTTGGGCGATGTGCTGGAGCACGTGATGTTCTATAGCATCATCGGCAGAGAAGACGGCGAGTTCGATATCTGTGATGTCTGCAATCAGGAAGCTGACAAACTGATGTTCCGCCATCCTTTCATCAACTGGAAGGAAGAGGGAGAATGGACTGTGGCGAATCCTGATATGTATATCAATGATGAGGGACAGGTGGTATATAGAGAGTCGGAAGTGGAAGAAGAGAAGGCAGAAACTGCCAATTCGGAAGAAACCCTGGCTCTTAGTGTCACCAAACCCAAGAATGCTGCCTCGGTAGAGAAAACCTGGGAGCAGATCAAGCAGCAGGAGAAAGATGGCAACGAGCGCGTTCTGAGCGGTGTGCCAAATTCCCTGCCATCCCTTATCAAGGCCTATCGCATTCAGGACAAGGCACGAAACGTGGGCTTCGACTGGAAGGAGAAGGAGGATGTATGGGATAAGGTACACGAAGAACTGGAAGAACTCAAGGCAGAACTTGCCAAGGATGACAAGGAAAACTCAACCCAGGAACTCGGCGATTTCCTCTTCTCCGTCATCAATGCAGCCCGTCTCTATAAGCTCAATCCTGACAATGCGCTGGAGAAGACAAACCAGAAGTTTATCCGCCGTTTCAACTATGTAGAAGATCATTCGCTCAAGCAGGGTAAGAATCTGAAAGACATGAGTTTGGAAGAGATGGATAAACTGTGGGATGAAGCCAAGAAACAGGAAAGACTTCAGAAAGAATCGTAAGCTTCAATAGGAGGAGCTTCATGATAAACAAGATAAATAGGACGTTTTTATAACAACAAAAACTATAAGGATTATGAAAAGATTAGTTTATATGATGATGGCTTTGGTGGTACTCTTTGCTGCCAATAGCTGCAAGGATAAGAAAACCGCACAGGTAATCACTCCTACAGATTCCCTCGATCTGGAGGAAGTTGCCGATGATTCAACCATCTACGGTGTTTGTGGTGAGGGAACTTCCATGCACAATCTGGAGCTGATTTCTGATGAGGGTGACACGCTCTCTGTCTTCATCGATGATGAGCAGCCAGACATCGTGCAGGGTGGTTTGCTGGCAGGCGACCGCATCGCTCTTATCGGTTACAAGGCACAGGATGGAGAGATGATGGCACAGAAAATCATCAATCTTACTTCACTCTTGGGTAAATGGACTTCGCTCGACAAGAACTTCGACTTGCTGGAAGGTGGAGAGGTAAAAAACAATGTGAAGGCTGAGACCAATCCTTGGACTTCATGGAAAATCCTGAACGGAAAGCTCCTGCTCAACAAGGATACCTTTGCCATCGACAAACTGGGCTCTGACAGCTTGATGCTGGAAAATACCCAGGGCATCTATGTCTTCAAGCGCCAGGAGTAAATTGTCATTCTAAATTTTAGATTAAGTTGGAACCATTTAAGATACATATACTGGGGTGTGGCAGTGCGCTGCCAACCCTGAAACACAATGCTTCCTCGCAGCTCATAGAGATGCGGGGAAAGTGCTATATGATAGATTGTGGCGAGGGTGCACAGATGCAGTTCCGTCGTTCCCATATCCATTTCTCCAAGCTCAATGCCATCTTCATCACCCACATGCATGGAGACCATTGCTTTGGTTTGATGGGCTTGCTTTCTACGCTCGGAATGCTCGGACGAACATCTAAGTTAAGAGTCTATGCTCCAAAGGATTATGCTACTCTGTTTAAACAACAGGTTGACTTCTTTATGCAGACGATGGAGTATGAGATGGAGATGATTCCGGTGGATACGGAGAAACAGCAGATAATCTATGAAGATCATTCTCTGTCGGTGGAGACGGTGCCTCTGAAGCATCGTCTGCCATGCTGCGGCTATATCTTCAGAGAGAAGCCTACGCTGCCTCATATCAAGAGGGATATGATAGATTACTACGGCATCCCGATCAGTCAGATCAACAACATCAAGAATGGGGCTGACTGGACCAACGAAGATGGCGAGGTGATTCCGAATGCCCGTCTGGTGACACCTGCCGACACGCCCCGCAGTTATGCCTATATGAGTGATACCCGATATATTCCGAATCTCTGGGAAAAGGTGAAGGGGGTTACGGTACTTTATCATGAAAGTACTTATACTTCGGAGCAGGAAGACCGGGCTAAGATCTACAACCATAGTACGGCGAAGCAGGCTGCGATGGTGGCAAAGGCTGCCGGGGTAGGCAAGTTGCTCCTGGGACATTATAGTGCGAGATATAATGATGAGACGGTTCTACTGAAAGAAGCCAAAGAGGTTTTCGAGGAAAGCTATCTCACCAATGAAGGAATGGTTATCTCGGTATAAAAACAACCTTGCATCAAAAAAAATTTGTTTTTTGGTGCAAGGTTTTGTGTTGATATTCGTTTAATATATAAAAGATAGAGAAAATTGGAATCTGAAAAACTACTTTTGCACGACATCAAAGGCGGCAGTCGGGCGGCGATGCACCGGCTCTACGACCGCTACGTAGGATATGCCATGGCGGTAGCGCTGAGGTATGTCCCTTTACGTGATGATGCGGAGGATGTGGTGCAGGATAGTTTTGTGAAACTTTTCTCTGGTATTGCCAACTTCGAGTACAGGGGCGAAGGCTCGCTGAAGGCGTGGTTTCTCCGGATTGTGGCAAATGAGGCTATCAGCTTTACCCGAAGGCAGAGTCGCATCACTTTCGTGGATGAAGTTCCGGAAGATGTGAGTGACGACGAACCGGAGGTAGAACGGGTGCCGCCTGCCGTATTGACGAAGATGATCGGTGAATTGCCCGAGGGCTATCGACTGGTTCTGAACATGTTTGTGTTTGAGCAAAGAAGCCATAAGGAAATTGCTGATCTGCTGGGTATCAAGGAGAGTACCTCTGCCTCGCAATATCTAAGAGCCAAGAAGTTTCTGGCAAAGAAAATAAATGAATATCTAAATAATATAAACGAGAAAGAATATGAGTAATCAAGATTGGACAAGCAAACTTCAAGACCAGTTGGCAGGCTATCAGGAGTCTGTCAGCCACGACTTGTGGGCAGGCATTGAACAATCGCTTGCTCAGAATCATATAGAATCTGTTTCGTCGAATCCACAGACGATAGCTTCAGAAAGTTCAGAATCAGCTGATTCAAACGTTGGTTCAGAGGCTAAAAAGAATGCCAGGGTTTTACACGACAGTTCAGAGGCTAAAAAGGATGCCAGGATAGTCTATTTCAAGCGATGGTCTGCGGCTGCAGCAGCCGTGGCTTTATTGGGAATAGGTGGAAGCTATGTTTATCTGCACCAGGAGGATGTGGAAAAGGGTAATCTGCAATTGGCTGCATCCCAACCCGCTCCATCCCCCGTTGTTTCTGCGGATTTGCAATCCGCTGCATCTCAATCCGCTCCATCCCACGCTGTTTCAGCGGATTTGCAATCCGCTGCATCTCAACCAGCTCCATCCCCCGTTGTTTCATCGGATTTGCAATCCGCTGCATCTCAACCAGCTCCATCCCTCGTTGTTTCAGCGGATTTGCAATCCGCTGCATCCCAAAAGAAGATGGGTAATGTTCTTGAGAAAGAATCTGAGAATGAAATCTCTTTGCTTGCAGAGAAATCCAATCATAAGGCCTTAACCCGCTCTACCGATCATCATGCGGCAGCGTATGCTTCTCAATCTTATCATTTTGAAAAAAATGAGGAGGTTTCTGGCTGGTCGATGCAACTCTATGCCGAAAACCTGACGCCAAGTTTGGGCGGTGTGAATTCCGACGCGTCTGGAGGCTATAATGATTTTAGCTATGGAACGATGGCAGAACCGATGCCTGGTGTCATCCCTGATCCAACGGCTGGAGGCATATATGGAGAAGAATATCTCTTGGCATCCTATAAGGCGATTCAAAGAAACCAGCAGGGGAATGCCAAGCATCATGCTCCGGTTTCTGTTGGTCTGCAGGTAGCCTTTGGCATTGCACCTCGTCTGTCTTTGAGCACGGGCTTGGTATATACACGCACTTCTTCTGATTTTTATCCATATGCATCAAGTAGTAGCTACAATGTTCATCAGGTGCTTCATTATGTGGGTATTCCGGTGGGATTGAATTATGAATTCTGGCAGAGTGGAGGTTTCCATGCTTACGTGATGGCTGGTGCTGAGGCTGATTACAATGTGAAGAATGATACCGAAGAAGAGGGAGTAAAGAAAGAGAATGCCAAGCGCGACAGAGTGCAGTTCTCAGGAAAGGCTTCGCTCGGTGCGCAGTATGACATCACGCCAAAGGTGGGTCTGTATATCGAACCGGGTGCTAAATATTATTTCGATAACGGAAGTCATGTGGAAAATACCTTCAAGGATAAGAAGTTGAATTTCAATCTCCAGTTCGGTTTGAGATTCAATCTATAGTATAAAAGAGGGTGTGTCATAAGTCTAGATAATGGCAGCCGAGGACGGGCTGAAAGCCCAAAAGCTCCTAGCCCAGGGCATCGCCCTGGGTAATGTTTGCAAAAAGCAAAGTCGCCCTGAAAGGGCAAAAGCTTTGAAATTGAAAGCTTTTGCCCTTTCAGGGCGACTGGTTTACATCCACAAATACCCAGGGCGATGCCCTGGGCTAGGAGCTTCTGCCCTTTCAGGGCGTGTGGATGCAAAACACACTCTTCTTTCAGGGCGTATTGGATGTGACTTATGCCCCCCCTTTATACTATTTCTTCAAAAGCCTCTCACTCATGTTGAGTGCAGCCTTTCTACCATCTCCCATGGCAAGGATTACGGTAGCACCACCTCTTACGATGTCGCCGCCAGCATAGATTTCCTCAATAGAACTCTGCATCTGGTCATTTACGGCAATCGTATTCTTTCTGCCGAGTTCCAATCCCTCGATGCTCTGAGGAACGAGTGGGTTAGGGCTTACACCAACTGCTACGATTACCTGGTCGCACTCCAAAGTGATGGTCTCGCCTGTTGCTTCCGGACGGCGACGGCCGCTGGCATCAGGCTCTCCGAGCTGCATCACATCCAAGACCACAGCCTTTACTGCGCCCTTCTCATCCGCCTCATATTCCTTTGGATTATGTAAGGGCATGAAGTTGATGCCTTCTTCCTTGGCATGCTTCACCTCCTCAAGTCGGGCTGGCATTTCTGCCTCCGAACGGCGATAAACCAATGTTACCTCGGCTCCCAGACGCTTAGCGGTGCGGCAGCTGTCCATCGCTGTGTTTCCACCACCTACTACCACCACCTTCTTACCCAGGTTGATAGGGGTGTCGGTGTGAGGGTTGGCTGCATCCATCAGGTTCACACGGGTAAGATACTCGTTGGATGACATGATGTTCAAGGCGTTCTCACCAGGGATATTCATGAAGTTAGGAAGTCCTGCTCCCGAACCAACGAAGAATCCCTTGAATCCCTGTTCTTCCAAATTCTTCACGGAGATAGTCTTGCCCACGATGCAGTCGGTAATGAACTTCACACCCATCTTCTGGAGATTCTCTATCTCTACATCCACGATGGCGTTTGGCAATCGGAACTCTGGAATACCATATTTCAATACACCGCCTATCTCGTGCAGAGCCTCGAACACGGTGACGTCGAATCCCTTCTTCGCCATATCGCCAGCAAAGCTCAAGCCGGAAGGACCTGAACCCACTACCGCCACCTTGATGCCGTTTGCCTCATCGCATTCAGGCACAGAGATGTTGCCACTTTGACGCTCGTAGTCGGCTGCGAAACGCTCCAGGTAGCCGATGGCTACGGCTGGCTCGTTCATCTTGAGATGTACGCACTTGCTCTCGCACTGTTTCTCCTGAGGACAAACACGACCGCAAACGGCTGGTAGGGCAGAGGTGTTCTTCAGAACCTTGGCTGCAGCAAGGAACTGCCCACGCTCGATGTTCTTGATGAAGGATGGGATGTTGATGCTCACTGGGCAGCCCTCCATACAGGTTGGTTTCGGACAGTCGAGACAGCGCTTTGCCTCTGTCAAAGCCATCTCCTTGGTCAAACCGATGTTTACTTCCTCGGTGCGGGTAGTTGCACGATAAACTGGGTCCAGTTCTGGCATCTTGACGCGCTCGATAGCGGTGCGTTCCTTTGCTTTCATCGATGCACGTAACTCCTTGCGCCACTCTGCGTTACGGTCGGTCAGTTCTTCTATGGATGCATCTGTCGGCTCCACATCCATCGTAATGTCTGTAGTCTCCTTCTTCTTCCCTGCATCCACTGTAGCCAGGTGTTCCTCGAAGTGCTCCATCTCCTCGCGCTCTACATCCTTGAAGGTGCCCATACGCTTGAACATCTCATCCCAATCTACCTGGGCGCCATCAAACTCCGGACCATCGATGCAGACAAACTTGGTCTTGCCGCCGATGGTGAGACGGCAGGCACCGCACATACCGGTACCATCTACCATGATGGTATTAAGCGATACATCAGTAGAAAGATTATATTTCTGGGTAAGGAGGCAGCAGAACTTCATCATGATAGGAGGACCGATGGCGAACACCTTATCTATATGTTCCTGATTGATGAGCTTTTCGATGCCCACGGTTACTACGCCTTTCTCGCCGTAGCTTCCGTCATCGGTCATGATGATGAGTTCGTCGCTGGATGCACGCACCTCATCTTCCATGATGACGAGGTCCTTGCTTCTGCCTGCAATCACGCTGAGCACACGGTTGCCTGCTGCCTTGAGTGCCTTGATGATAGGGAGCATGGGAGCTACACCTACGCCACCACCTGCACAGATCACGGTACCGAAGTTCTCGATGTGGGTAGGGTTTCCGAGTGGTCCCACCACGTCGTGAATCTCATCGCCCTCGTTCAGGGCGCAAAGCTTGGTAGAGGAGAGTCCTACCTTCTGTACCACCAGTGTGATGGTGCCTTTCTCGATATCAGCATCGGCGATGGTCAGCGGCATGCGCTCGCTGTTGTTATCTACACGGATGATGACGAAGTTGCCAGCCTTGCGGCTCTTGGCGATGAGTGGAGCTTCCACATCGAAACGGAATACCTTTTCAGAGTATTGTATTTTCTTGATAATCTTGTTCATGGGCTATTAACTTTTTATGTTGAATACTATTTTTGATTCTATTTCTTATTAGTTATCTTGATGTTTGCTCATGGTATATAAAATGCAAAAGGATAACTGCGGCCGCCTTTTGGGTAGCCGAAGTTATCCTCGTACAATATGTTTTATTTTAATTTTATCGAATGAATCGATGTTTTATCGAATGAATCGAATTAATCGAAGTTCTTGTCGTCGAGCATTTCGAATCCGCAGTAAGGAACCAATACCTTAGGAACGCGGATACCCTCTGGAGTCTGGTTGTTCTCCAGGATGGTTGCTACGATACGTGGCAAGGCGAGAGCAGAACCGTTAAGGGTGTGGCAAAGCTCAATCTTCTTGTCCTCTGCATGGCGGTAGCGGCAGTGGAGTCGGTTAGCCTGGTAGCTCTCGAAGTTAGATACTGATGAAACCTCCAGCCAGCGACCCTGTGCTGCGCTCCATGTCTCGAAGTCGTAGCAGATAGAAGAGGTGAAGCTCATATCACCACCGCAGAGACGGAGGATGTGGTATGGCAACTCCAGCTTCTTCAAGAGACCCTCTACGTGGTCGAGCATCTCGTTCAGGCTCTCGTATGAGTGACCTGGCTTATCGATGCGTACAATCTCTACCTTGTCGAACTGGTGCAGGCGGTTCAAGCCACGAACGTCCTTGCCATAGCTACCAGCCTCACGACGGAAGCAGGCAGAGTAAGCGCAGCGCTTGATAGGGAGATCCTTCTCATCGAGGATAACATCGCGGAAGATGTTGGTTACAGGAACCTCGGCAGTAGGGATGAGGAAGAGGTTGTCGAGATTAGCGTGATACATCTGACCCTCCTTGTCTGGCAACTGACCTGTGCCGCGACCAGAATCCTCGTTAACTACGTAAGGAGGCTGAATCTCCAGGTATCCGCTCTTGCGGGCCTCATCGAGGAAGAATGCCTCGAGAGCACGCTGGAAGCGAGCCATCTTGCCGATATATACAGGGAAACCAGCGCCTGTGATCTTCACACCGAGGTCGAAGTCAACGAGGTTGTACTTCTTCAGGAGATCCCAGTGGCAGAGAGCGTCTGCGCCGAGGTTAGGCTTTTCGCCGCCTTCCTTTACAACTACATTGTCAGCAGCATCCTTACCTTCAGGAACCTGCTCGCAAGGAATGTTAGGGATTTCGAGCAACTGGTTGGTCATATCATTCTGAGCCTTCTCCATAATCTCTTCCAGAGCCTTGGCATCAGCCTTGAGCATAGCTACCTGAGCCTTAGCGCTCTCAGCTTCCTCTTTCTTGCCTTCCTTCATCAGGGCACCAATCTGCTTGGCAAACTGGTTAGCCTGCTGCTTGTTGTTATCCAACTTCTGCTGAGCTTCGCGACGAATCTTGTCGTACTCCAAAACTTTCTCTACTGCCTCACGAGCATTTGGAAAATGCTTCTTTTCGAGACCTTTAACTACACGTTCAGTTTCTTCACTGATGAGTTTAAGTGTAAGCATAATATTTCTTTTTTATATTAATTTTCCTATTTGAAGGCAAAATTACAAAAAATATTTGTGATAGCGCAAAAAAATGCCAACTTTTTTGCAGAGAAGGGTAGAATTAAAGTTTTTTCGTGGTTTTTATGGGGGTTAAACGAAGAAAGCCTGCTCTAGGTATGAGCAGGCTTCTATGTTGTTTGTTTGGAATAGTTTTTTCTAAAACTTTAAAATTTAAGCGTCAGCTTTCTTAGTCTTCTCAGCGTAAACCTCTGGAGAGAGAACAGAAACTGTACTCTTGTCCTTGCGGCCCTTGTGGAAGTAAACGATACCGTCTGCCAAAGCATACAATGTATCATCCTTACCCTGAGCTACGTTCTCACCTGGGAAGTGCTTGTTACCACGCTGGCGAACGATGATGTTACCTGCGATGATGCTCTGACCACCCCAGATCTTAACGCCTAATCTTTGTGAAGCTGATTCACGGCCGTTCTTAGAACTACCAACACCTTTCTTATGTGCCATTTTCTAATTCCTCCTAATTTTAAGCGATTACAGATTTGATTGATACCTCAGTGAACTGTGCACGGTGACCGTTCTTCTTGCGATAGTCCTTGCGGCGCTTCATCTTGAAGACGATAACCTTGTCACCCTTTACGAGTGGGTTCACTACTTCTACTACTACTTTTGCACCCTCTACAGCTGGTGCACCGACAGTGATTGCGCCGTCCTTGTCAACGAGCAAAACCTTGTCGAACTCAACAGTCTGACCTGCCTCAACATCCTTGATGTGATGTACGAAGAGCTTCTTGCCCTCCTCAGCCTTGAACTGCTGACCGTTAATTTCTACGATTGCGTACATTTAATTATTTATATAAACGGGTTTTTCCGCGAGGCGTCCTGCATCGTGCCGGATCTTTACCGAGCCCCAACGAACTTAACTTTTTCTGTAATATTTGCCCAATCCATGAGCATTCGGGGTGCAAAATTACTTATTTTCTATGAAATAAGAGAATAAAGGGATGAAAAACCTTCTTCTTTTAGGAAGAATTAACAAAGACGTAGGCCTATTAACAAAAAGTGGGTAATAAAAAGTGGGTATTAACAAAAAAGGGGGTATAAACAAAAAAAGCGATGACCTTCACAGGCTACCGCTCCAAATCTTCAATAGGTATTAGTTTTCCTTAAGGTAAAAAGATTGTTTTCAGGATAACTGCTGCAAAGGTAAGGCTTATTTTTGATATCTCCAAATCTTTTTGAAACTTTTTTTGGCTTATGTCAAGTGTGTAGGTGCACAAAGATAATATTTAACTCCCGTTAACAGAAAAAAGAGTGCAAACGTTTTCATTTTGTTAGATTGAGCGTAGCTTCTCCATAAACAAAAAAGGGCAGAAACTTTCACAAGTTCCTGCCCCCTAATGCTCTTTTTATATATCTTTTGCTGTTACCAGCCTAATATTCTACATTCAATAACTCTTGTATAATAAGAGGTTATTTCTGATTCTTGATCTTCTCCACGTAAGCATCGATTACAGCTACGGCTGTGATGTTTACGATATCCTGTACACTGCTCTCTGAGTCAGTGAAGTGGATAGGCTTGTTCAATCCCATCTGGATAGGGCCGATGATCTCTGCCTCTGGGTTCAAGCCCTGGAGAAGCTTGTATGCACCATTTGCACTGCTCAGGTTAGGGAATACCAATGTATTCACATCCTTGCCCTTGAGACGTGAGAATGGATACTTCTCATCGCGGAGATCCTTGTTGAGTGCATAGTTTACCTGCATCTCGCCATCGATAGCGAGGTCTGGGAACTCCTTCTGCATCTCTGCTACTGCCTTCTTTACCTTTACAGGAGAACCGATGGCATCGGTACCGAAGTTAGAGTAGCTCAACATAGCCATTACTGGCTCCTCGTTGAAGAACTTCACGGTTCCTGCAGACAACTTGGCGATGTCGGTGAGGACATCCTCGTCTGGGTGACGGTTGATCAGTGTATCAGCGATGTAATATACGCCCTTCTGAGTGTTGAGGATGTGCATGGTTCCGAATGTCTTGTACTCATCACGGATGCCGATAACGTCCTTGGCTACCTTGATGGTATTGCTGTACTTGGTGTAGAGACCCGTGATGAATGCATCAGCATCACCCTGCTCAACCATAGACATACCGAAGTAGTTGCGCTCGTACATCTTATCGTAAGCCTCTTCGAAGCTGTAACCCTCGCGGGCACGCTTCTCTGCCAGGTGCTTGGCAAACTTGGCACGGCGGCCCTGTTCGTTGTCAGCACGCATATCTACAATCTCGATGCTTGAGAGGTCGAGCTTCAATCGGCTTGCCACACGGTTCAGACGGTCTGGGTTGCCCAACAGGATAGGCTCGCAGATACCCTCGTTCTTTGCCTGGACTGCAGCCTTCAGCATAGTTGGGTTACCGCCCTCTGCGAATACTACGCGCTGTGGGTGGAGGCGGGCTGTATCGTGGAGCTTGCGGGTGAGCTTGGTCTCCTGACCGAGCAACTGGCGCAATTCCTGCTTGTACTTCTCCCAGTCTTTGATAGGGGTGCGAGCTACGCCGCTTTCCATTGCTGCCTTGGCTACTGCTGCAGATACCTCTGTAATCAAGCGTGGGTCAACTGGCTTTGGAATGAAATACTTAGGACCGAATGTAAGGTCGTTTACGTGATATACGTCGTTCACTACGTCTGGCACAGGCTGCTTAGCCAGGTCGGCGATGGCGTGAACGGCAGCCATCTTCATCTCCTCGTTGATGGCACGGGCGTGAACGTCGAGTGCACCACGGAAGATATATGGGAAACCGATAACATTGTTAATCTGGTTTGGATAGTCGGAACGGCCTGTTGACATCAATACGTCTGGACGGCTGTCCATAGCATCCTCGTAACTGATCTCTGGAACAGGGTTGGCGAGGGCGAATACGATAGGGCTGTCAGCCATAGAGCGGATCATATCCTTAGAGAGTACGTTACCCTTGCTGAGTCCTACGAATACATCGGCACCCTTCACAGCCTCTTCGAGTGTGTGAACATCACGGCGGTCGGTAGCGAACAACTTCTTCTGCTCTGTCAGGTTCTCACGGTCGCTTGTAATTACACCCTTAGAGTCGAGCATGACGATATTCTTCACCTGTGCACCGAGGGCAACGTAGAGCTTGGTACAGCTGATGGCTGCAGCTCCGGCACCGTTAACCACAATCTTCACTTCGGCAATGTTCTTGCCAGCTACTTCGAGGGCGTTCTTCAAACCTGCAGCTGAGATGATGGCAGTACCATGCTGGTCATCGTGCATCACAGGGATATCGAGGGTCTTCTTCAAGCGCTCTTCGATGTAGAAGCACTGAGGCGCCTTGATATCCTCCAGGTTGATACCACCGAAAGTAGGTGCAATCTTCTCAACGGTCTCGCAGAATTTCTCTGGATCTTTCTCGTCGATTTCGATATCGAAGACATCCACTCCACCATAAATCTTGAACAGCAATCCTTTACCTTCCATTACTGGCTTGCCGCTCATCGCACCGATGTCGCCAAGTCCGAGCACAGCAGTACCGTTACTGATCACAGCCACCAGGTTACCCTTGTCTGTGTATTTGTAAACTTCGTCTGGGTTTTGCTGAATCTCCAAGCATGGGAAAGCTACGCCTGGTGAATACGCCAAACTCAAGTCTGTTTGTGTGTGATAAGGTTTTGTTGGTTTAACCTCAATCTTACCAGGACGGCCTGCTTCGTGATATTCGAGAGCCGCCTCTTTTGTGATTTTTACCATAACAATGTATTGGTTTAATGATTCTATTTCTTTCTGTTTTTCGCAAAAAATGCGTTTTATCTTAAAGATTGTGCAAAGGTAATAAAAAACTTATTAAAAAAAGATGGATTTTTATTTTTTTTTGTATCTTTGCACAAAAATTATTTAAAGGATGCGGTTTTGCTATATGGAGTTGGCAGAATCGGATATGCAACAAACTATTAAAATAAGAGATATGGCAGAAATTAATCAATATAGAAAGGAATTGCGCGATAAGATCATAGCTTATGCCATGAGGGAGTTTCACCAGCGCGGCGTGAAGGCGGTGAAGATGGATGAGATTTCTCGTGGGCTTCGTGTGTCGAAGCGTACGGTGTATGAGATCTTCGGCGACAAGGAGGAACTGCTGCTTGCAGGGATGAAGATAGAGCGGGCAGAATACAAGGCCCGCGTTGAAGAGTATGCTCTTGCGCACGCACGTAATGTAATGGATGTGATTGGCTATATCTATCGCCTTCAGATGGAGCGTAACCAGCAGGTGGGTGTAGTTTTCTATGAGGAGATTCATAGAATGCCCCGCATCCTGGAGTTCCTGAAAGAGGAGCATGATAAGGAATATGATGATAGCATGCGCTTCTTCCAAGCTGGTGTAGATGAGGGATACTTCCGCAAGGATGTAAATTTCGAGGTGGTTTATGAGTCTTCGAGAATCTGTATGTCAGAGATGATGCATCAGCAGCTCTATAAGAGATTTACGATGCAGGAGCTCTTCGATAATTTCACTCTCATTATGATTCGTGGTTTCTGTACCGATCGCGGTCTCGAATTACTGGATAAGGCAATCGGACAGCTTTAAAGCTTGTATATCCATTTCATCAGTCTGTTGATGATACCGATGTTGCATCTGAACCAGCGGTATTTTGCCACGGGCTTGCCTCCGAAGCTGCGAATGAATTCTCTATACGGATTTCGCTTCCAAGGTAAGCCTACATCCATAAAATGCAGGTGCTTGAAGCCCCTTTGGTGGGCGTATTGGATGGCGTGCCAGACGGTCAGAGCATCGGGATGCAGATATCGGTAGCTTTTCCTGAGCGATGCCAGGTGCCACAGATAGGCATCGCTGTCGCTGAAGGCCATGGTGCATCCGCCCAGTATCTTGTTTTCGTAAGATGCTTTCTTGATACCCAGCCGTTTCTTGTCGTAGGTTGTCACGAAGACCTTTGCTTCGCTGCTTTTGCTTATTTGCTCAAAGTATTCTCTTGGTGGTACATAGCGGCGAGGTTTCATCTTGTAGAATTTTCTATAGAGTTGGTAGAATTTTCCCACTTCGTTTTCGTCAGAAGTACTATGGCATTTCAATCCCTTTCTTTCTGCTGCTTCAATCTGCATTTTAGCCTTTTCGGTGAGTCGCTCTTCCGGCGTCTTGCTGTGTAGCGAATTATATACTTCCTGCCAAGCTATAGGGTAATAGCCCGTGCGACGGAAATGTCGGTAGCCGAACATCTTTTTCTGTATCTCTGAAAATTCGATGTAGAGGGTGTGGCGGCGGGTGAGTTCGCGGGTCATCGCATGCAGGAGAGTAGGGAAGGTGGCTTCGGCGGTTTCTTCATCCAGATAGGCTCCTTCTCCATGTACGTGCGCATGTGTATATATAAAAGGTGGAATAAGGATATGGCGGCGGTGTATCATGGCTAGCATTTGTCCGACTACTCTTCCTTCCTGGGTAGCTACAGCCATAATGGGGGTGTCGCTTGGTACTTTTTCACCTATCTGGAAGAGTTCCAAGCTATGGAAGAAGTTGCCCTCCAGCAGATGGGGCAGCTCCTCGTTTTCCGAATATATTCTTACTTCTATTCTTTTCACATTGCAAAAATAATAAATTAATTATAAAAAAACAAGTTTTCTTCCATTGTGTGGCTCTTTTTTAGTATTTTTGCACATTATCAAGGATTGTTTAGGTAAAAATGGTCTGATGGCTTGCGTAAAGCGGCTTGATGGCTTTAGGTAAAAATAAGATTGAAAAAGAAAAAGATATGAAGGTGATATTGATTGGTGCTGGCAATCTTGCCACTCATTTGGGGAAGGCGATATTTGCCGCAGGTCATGATGTGGTGCAGGTGTTCAGCCGCACGATGCCATCGGCTACGGCTCTGGCTTCCGAGGTGGGCGCACAGCCTGTTTCGGATATATCAGATGTTCGCTCAGATGCAGATCTGTACGTCGTTTCGGTGAAGGATAGTGCTATTGTGGAGTTGATTCCTGTTCTCTGCAAAGGAAAGGAGACCAAGGTTTTTCTGCATACGGCAGGCTCTATCCCAATGGATGTTTTCCAGGGAATGGCTTTACATTATGGTGTGCTTTATCCGATGCAGACTTTCTCCAAGCAGCGTGAGGTGGATTTCTCTCAGATACCTTGTTTTATCGAGGCGAATGATGAGCATGCCTTGCAGCTGATCGGTGATGTGGCGCATCAGGTGAGCAGTAGGGTGTATCATCTGGCGAGTGAAGACCGCAAGTACCTGCATCTCTCTGCCGTCTTTGCCTGCAATTTCGTGAATCATTGCTATGCCTTGAGCCGGGAAATCCTGGAGGAGCACGGAATTCCGTTCGATGTGATGCTTCCGTTGATAGACGAGACGGCTGCGAAGGTGCACGAGCTGGATCCGAAAGATGCACAGACGGGGCCGGCTGTAAGGTATGATGAAAATGTGCTTCGGGCGCAGGGAGCTCTGCTCAAGTCGAATCCGCAGATGAAGGATATCTATGACAGAATGAGCATGAGTATTCATAAGCTGAGTGTCAAGGAATAGAGTTCAAGTGTCTGATTACTAAATAGAAAAAGTTTTC
Source organism: Prevotella sp. AM23-5 (assembly GCF_003473645.1). Classification (NCBI taxonomy): domain Bacteria; kingdom Pseudomonadati; phylum Bacteroidota; class Bacteroidia; order Bacteroidales; family Prevotellaceae; genus Prevotella; species Prevotella sp. AM23-5. Next base: position 45,068 of record NZ_QUCG01000002.1, read on the forward strand.
AAGTATGATTAATTACGATTTGAAGAAGATAAAGGCAATTGTATTTGATGTGGATGGCGTGCTTTCCCGCCAGACCATTACGCTTGCCAGTACGGGTGAACCTCTTCGCACCGTGAATATCAAGGATGGCTATGCTATCCAGTTGGCTCAGAAGGTGGGGGTGCGCATCGTCATTCTTACGGGCGGAACGACCGAGGCTATCCGCAAGCGATATGAGGGATTGGGCGTGCAGGATATCTATATGGGATGTGCTGTGAAAATCAACACCTATGATGCTTTCCTGGAGAAGTATCAGCTTTCTGATGAGGAAATCATCTATGTGGGTGATGATATCCCGGATTACGAGGTAATGCGTCGTTGTGGCTGCCCGTGCTGCCCAGCCGATGCCTGCTCTGATATCAAGGAGATTTCCTGCTATGTCTCTTCTGCCAATGGTGGCGAAGGAGTGGGCAGGGATATTGTAGAGCAGGTGCTTCGTGCCAAGGGGCATTGGCTTTCCAATGCCAAGGCGTTTGGATGGTAATCATAAAGTTCAAAGTTCAAAGCTCAAAGTTCAAAGTAAATAAACAGATGAAGTATAAGATTATTTTGGCGAGCAATTCGCCACGCCGCAGGGAGTTGTTGGCAGGATTGGATGTTAATTTCGAGGTGAAGGTATTGCGTGGTATTGATGAAAGCTATCCTGAAGATTTGGATGCATACGATGTGGCTGAGTATATTGCCCAGAAGAAAGCGGATGCTTATCGCTCTTTATTGAATGGAGATGAGGCTTCCGAAGAGGTTTCTGAAGATTCTGCTTCAGAAAAATCTTCAGACAAATCCTCTTCCGATGATTTGCTCATTCTTACAGCGGATACCGTAGTGATAGCTCCTGCTGCTGATGAACAGAACGATCAGGAGGGTAAGGGAATCATTCTCGGAAAGCCGCAGAATGCCGATGATGCGGTTCGCATGCTCAAGATGTTGAGCGGCAAGACTCACCATGTGGTTACGGGCGTATGTCTTACTACGAAGAAAGAACAGCGCAAGTTCTCGGTATGTACGGAAGTAAGTTTCAAGGAATTTGAAGAATGGGAGATCAATTATTATATCACCCATTACAAACCATTCGACAAGGCGGGTGCCTATGGCATCCAGGAATGGATAGGTTACATCGGATGTACCGGACTCAAGGGCAGTTACTTCAACGTGATGGGCTTGCCTGTGCAGCGCATCTATGCTGAAATGCTTAAATTAGCAGAGTAATTGGTCGGGGCTTTTGTGGCAATTTGCATCAATAATCCCTAAACAGCCATCAGATTGGTGAAGAAACAGCAGGAAAATCATCAAAAATAGGGCAATTTAGTTTTTTTAAATTTAAATATGCCCTTATGTCCGGAATTATGAGTATCTTTGTGCGTTTTATGTAACTAACAAGGATTATGACTGAGAAAAATAAAGCCAAGGTTCGTGAAATCTTGGACACATATTTGGAGTGCAATCATCACCGCAAGACCCCGGAAAGATATGCAGTTCTGGATGCGGTTTATAGCATTGATGGACACTTCACTCTTGAAGAGCTGGATGCTGAGCTCACGAAGAGAAACTTCCGGGTGAGCAGAGCTACGCTCTATAATACAATGCATCTCTTCATCGAGCTGAGGCTCGTGATGAGACACAGTCTGGTGGATGGTACCAAATACGAGGCGTGCTATTACAATGATAGCCATATCCATCAGGTGTGTAGCGTGTGTGGGCAGGTAACGGAGATCAATGTGCCGGCTGTTACGGCAGCAGTGAATGACCTCAAGCTGCAGCGTTTCCGAAAGGATACTTTCGCCCTCTATATTTACGGCGTATGCAGTACATGCCAGGCAAAGCTTACACGCAAGAAAAACGATAAGTAATAAAAATAACTATATTTTATAGAAATGAACACAGGTAAAGTAGATGTCCTGCTCGGTTTGCAGTGGGGCGATGAAGGAAAAGGTAAGGTGGTTGATGTTTTGACCCCTAAGTATGATGTCATTGCTCGTTTCCAGGGTGGTCCTAATGCGGGTCATACTCTCGAGTTCGAAGGCGAGAAGTATGTTCTTCGTTCTATCCCTTCTGGTATCTTCCAGGGTGGCAAGGTAAATATCATCGGTAACGGCGTAGTCTTGGCTCCAGACCTCTTTATGGGCGAGGCTAAGGATTTGGAGAAGAGTGGCCATGACCTCAAGAGCCGTCTCTTCATTTCTAAGAAGGCGCATCTCATCATGCCTACTCACCGTGTGCTCGATGCAGCCATCGAGGCTTCAAAGGGCAAGAACAAGGTAGGTACCACTGGTAAGGGTATTGGCCCTACTTATACTGATAAGGTAAGCCGTACTGGTCTTCGTGTGGGTGATATCCTCGAAAACTTCGAGGAGAAGTATGCTGCTCACAAGGCTGCTCATCTCAAGACTATCGCTAGCCTCGGATACACTGATTTCGATATCACTGAGGTAGAGAAGACCTGGATGGAGGGCATCGAATACTTGAAGCAGTTTAAGCTCATCGACAGCGAGGTGGAAATCAACAAGGTGCTCCGCTCTGGCAAGGACATCCTCTGCGAGGGTGCTCAGGGTACTATGCTTGATGTTGACTTCGGTTCTTATCCATTCGTAACTTCTTCTAATACCATCTGTGCGGGTGCCTGCATCGGCCTGGGTATCGGTCCTAACCGTATCGGCAATGTCTATGGTATCATGAAGGCTTACTGTACTCGCGTAGGTGCAGGTCCATTCCCAACAGAGCTCTTCGATGAGACTGGTGCCAAGATCCGTGACCTGGGTCATGAGTATGGTGCGGTTACTGGCCGTGAGCGTCGTTGTGGCTGGTGCGACCTCGTACAGCTCAAGTATTCTGTTATGGTAAACGGTGTAACCGAGCTTATCATGATGAAGAGCGATGTGCTCGATGGTTTCGATACCATCAAGGCTTGCGTGGCTTACAAGTTGCCTGATGGCACTGTTACTACAGATTTCCCTTACGAGATTGATAACGTAGAGCCTGTTTACAAGGAGTTCAAGGGATGGAAGACTGATATGACTCAGTTTACTTCTGAGGATCAGTTCCCACAGGAATTCAAGGACTACATTGCATTCGTAGAGGAGTTCCTTGAGACCAAGATTGGTATCATCTCTATCGGTCCAGACCGCGCTCAGACTATTGTTCGTAAATAAGCAAAAATAAGAAACTGAACTTTCGCAGAGGGGAAGTTAAAGGAAGTTAGGGAAGTTAGAGAGAAGTTGAGGGACAAATGTCCTACGTTTTACGCCAGATGACTATTGTCTCTTAACTTCCCGAACGACCGTAGGGAGTGATAACTTCTTTAACTTCTATCAATTCCCTCACTTACGAAAATTATTAATTAATACAACATGGCTCAGAAACCAAGTATTCCAAAGGGCACCCGCGATTTCGGTCCTGTTGAGATGGCAAAGCGTAATTACATCTTCAACACCATCAAGGATGTGTATGCCCTTTACGGATTCCAGCAGATTGAGACTCCTGCCATGGAGACCCTTCAGACCTTGATGGGTAAGTATGGCGAGGAGGGCGACAAGCTGCTCTTTAAGATTTTGAATTCAGGTGACTATATGAATAAGGTGAGCGATGAGGATATTCATTCGCTCGGATCACTCAAGCTGGCAGCAAAGCTCTGCGAAAAAGGTCTTCGCTACGATCTTACCGTGCCTTTCGCACGCTACGTAGTGCAGCATCGTGATGAGTTGCAGATGCCTTTCAAGCGCTATCAGATTCAGCCAGTATGGCGTGCCGACCGTCCACAGAAGGGTCGCTATCGTGAGTTCTATCAGTGCGATGCCGACGTGGTTGGTTCTGATTCTCTTCTCAACGAGGTTGAGTTGATGCAGATTGTAGATACAGTCTTCACCAAGTTTGGTGTGCGTGTCTGCATCAAGATCAATAACCGTAAGATCCTTACCGGCATCGCTGAGGTAATTGGCGAGGCAGAGAAAATTGTAGATATCACCGTGGCTATCGATAAGCTCGACAAGATTGGTCTTGACAATGTGAACGAGGAGCTGCGCAAGGATGGTATCTCTGAAGAAGCTATTGAGAAGTTGCAGCCAATCATCTCATTGTCAGGTTCTAATGATGAGAAGCTTGAAGTGATTTCCAAGGTGCTCGAAGGTTCTGAAATCGGATTGAAGGGTGTAGAGGAAACTAAGTTCATCCTTGATACCTTGAAGTCTGTTGGTCTGAACAATGAGATTGAGCTCGACCTTACTTTGGCTCGTGGCTTGAACTATTATACTGGCGCCATCTTCGAGGTGAAGGCGCTTGATACTCCTATGGGCAGTATCACTGGTGGTGGTCGTTACGACAACCTTACCGGTATCTTTGGCTTGCCAGGATTGAGTGGAGTAGGTATCAGTTTTGGTGCCGACCGTATCTACGATGTGCTCAATGCCCTCGATCTCTATCCAAAGGAGGCTGTCAATTCTACTCAGGTGCTCTTCATCAATTTCGGTGAGAAAGAGACTGCCTATTGTCTTCCTATCGTGACTGCCGCTCGTGCAGCTGGTATCCGCACTGAGATCTTCCCAGACAAGGCGAAGATGAAGAAGCAGATGAGCTATGCCAACGCGAAGCAGATTCCATTCGTAGTTCTCGCTGGCGAGAATGAGATGGCAGCTGGCAAGGTTACATTGAAGAATATGGAGAGTGGTGAGCAGACTTTGGTTTCTGCAGAGGAGCTCATCGCTGTCGTTAAGAAATAATAAAGGCTATACTATTTTGGTATAAGGTTTTTCTACCGTATATATTTACCATTCGTCCGTTCTCTTATGTGTGAATTTGTGAAAACTCTGCATAGGAGGCGGATTTTTATTTGCTTTAGGGCTAGAAACGAATCCTTCTCATGTTGCCGGCAAGTAGATCAAGTATGTGCTGCAGTTTGGTGCCAGTATAGAGAAGTAGCTGCAAGTGATAGGAGAGGCAGCTGCAAGTGATAGGAGAAGTAGCTGCAAGTGATAGGAGAGGTAGCTGTAAGTGATAGGAGAGGCAGCTGTAAGTGATAGGTGAACTAGTTGTATGATAACCTATTTCCCGCAAAAGAAAGGGGGAGGCAAGCAGTCGTGATAGACTGATGCCTCCCCCAAACGATATGGAAAGTTTTAAATGTCTTAATTCTTAAAGCTGTGGATAGGAGCAGGAATACGTCCTACACGATTTACGAAATCAGAGCAGCTGAACTGATTAACCGGCATGATTGGAGCATAACCCAACAAACCGCCGAAATCTACAGTATCACCCACCTTCATACCCACAACAGGGATGATGCGGACGGCAGTAGTCTTCTGGTTTACCATACCAATGGCAGCCTCATCGGCAATGATACCGGAGATAGTGGTAGCTGCAGTATCGCCTGGGATAGCAATCATATCCAAACCTACAGAACAAACGCAAGTCATTGCCTCCAACTTCTCGATGGTAAGTGCACCTGCCTCTACGGCATTGATCATACCCTGGTCTTCAGAAACAGGGATGAAGGCACCACTCAAACCGCCAACATAAGAAGAAGCCATGATACCGCCCTTCTTAACCTGGTCGTTCAAAAGTGCGAGTGCTGCGGTTGTACCTGGAGCACCAGCACGCTCCAAACCGATCAACTCCAAAATATCAGCTACGCTGTCGCCGATGGCTGGAGTAGGAGCCAATGAAAGGTCGATGATGCCGAATGGTACATTCAGGCGGCGTGATGCCTCCTTGGCAACCAGCTGACCTACACGTGTAATCTTGAAAGCAGTACGCTTGATAGTCTCGCAGAGAACCTCGAAGCTTTCGCCCTTCACCTGCTCCAGTGCATATTTTACTACACCAGGACCGCTGACACCTACGCTGACAACAGCGTCTGCCTCAGAAACGCCATGGAAGGCACCTGCCATGAATGGGTTATCATCAGGAGCATTGCAGAGAACAACGAGCTTAGCGCAACCCAAAGAACCATTGTCCTTGGTAGCCTCAGCTGTATCCTTGATGATTTCGCCCAGCAGGCGCACGGCATCCATATTGATACCGGTCTTGGTAGAACCTACGTTTACAGAGCTGCAGATGAAATCGGTCTGGGCCATAGCCTGAGGGATGGAACGGATGAGAAGCTCATCGCTCTTGCTCATACCCTTGCTTACGATGGCAGAGTATCCACCGAGGAAGTTGACACCCAATTCCTTGGCACACTTGTCGAGAGTCTTGGCAATCTTCACATAGTCATCGGTAGTCTTGCAGGCAGATCCGCCCACAAGTGCAATCGGAGTGATAGAGATGCGCTTGTTTACGATAGGCACACCATACTCTTTAGAGATGTCCTCACCAGTCTTCACCAAATCCTTGGCGAGGCGGGTAATCTTATTATAAATGTTCTGACAGAGCTGGTCGAGATCTGAAGTGGCACAGTCCAGGAGGTTGATACCCATGGTGATGGTGCGCACGTCGAAGTTCTCCTGCTCAATCATCTTGTTGGTTTCGATAACCTCAGATATATTGATCATATTCCTTCTATTGCTTTTAAATGTGATAAACTTAGATGCGGTGCATCATGTTGAAGATTTCCTCACGCTGGCATTTTACCTGAACACCAATGCTCTTGCCAAGATCAGCGAGTTCGTCGGCAACAGTCTCGAAAGATGTATTCATCTTACCCATGTCAACAATCATCATCATGTTGAAGTACTCCTGTACGATGGTCTGAGAGATATCCAGGATATTGACGTCCTTCTCTGCCAAATAGGTACAAACTCTGGCGATGATACCCTTTGTATCCTTGCCTACTACTGTAATAATCGTTCTGTTCATGTAATAAATTATTTTATATGGATAGTTTAATGCTGCAAATTTACAACAATTTAGGGAGACTACCAAATAAAAAACAGAAAACTTGCAAGATGACAGACATTTTGCAAGTTTTCTGATATGGCGTTTACTTGATTCCTCTTTCGTTGAGTGCCTTGGAATATTTTGCAGCATTCTGCAGGTGCTCCTGATAGGTGCGGGCAAAATTGTGGGTGCCGCTGAAATCCTCCTTGGCGCACATATAGAGATACTCATGCTTTACATGGTTGAGTACGGCATCAATGCCGGCAACCGATGGAATGCGGATTGGGCCAGGAGGAAGACCTGGATTCTTGTAGGTGTTGTATGGGCTCTTGATGTACAGGAGGTTGTTGTAGATACGCTTCAGTTCGAAACGCTTCCAGGCGAACTTGATGGTTGGGTCAGCCTGCAGTGGCATACCTTCCGGATACTCTGCATTGCGCAGCATCAGTCGGTTGTAGTACATACCTGCAATCATCGGTTTTTCACCGTTGTTGGCTGTTTCCTCATCCACGATACTGGCAAGTGTAATCACCTGGTTAGGGGTGAGCTTCATCGTCTTTGCCTTCTCGGTGCGCTCAAAGTTCCAGAACTTGTCGCTCTCTTTCTTCATGCGTTCCAGGAATTTCTCGATGGATACATTCCAGTAGATGTCGTAGGTGTTAGGGATAAACATACAGGCGATGGTGGCTGTATCGTAGCCCATTTTCTCGCAAACCGCCTCATCTGTGAGTGCCTTCTTGATTTCTGTGCTGTCGAGCATCAGTTTCTTGCTCAGCTCCACGGCGAGCTTGTCGATGGTGCGTACGGAAGGTATGGTGAGGTTGACAGGTTCCTGCAAACCGTTCTTCATGTGACGCCAGACCTTGAGTGCTCCGTCTCCAGGATGGATGGCGTATCTACCGGTGCGGATGTGGTCGGCATAGCCTGAATGAAGGGTGAGGGTGCGGAATGCCTGCATCGGGATGCTCTTGGCGAAAGGTTTCACCTTATTATATACAGAGTCGATGTTGTCATCGGCGTCGATATACACATACTTGGTTTCGCTGCTTTTCGAGAATGATGAGAAGCAGTAGAGATAACCTACGATGGCGATGGCGGCGATGCAGCCGATGGCGCCATAGAGGTAAAACTTAGAAGTTGTTTTCTTTTTCTTCATTTTCTTTATCTACTTAAAATATTTTCTGTTCTTCTTGAAACATTTCTGTTTGTCTTTGAACTTGATCTGTTCTTCTTGAAACATTTTGGTGCAAAAGTACAGTAAAAATGCCAAATAGCAAAGCGTATGCAATTAAAATAGGTTAATTCACCGATTCTTTATCCGTGGTATGAAGATTTTCATTACCTTTGCATCATTGAAACTGAGGAATATTGACATATTAAAACGATTGATGATATGAGAATGAAATTTACAATATCATACAAGGCAGAGTGGGGGGAGTCTCTGCATGCTGATATCACCTTCTTCGCACGTGACGGAAAGCGGAAGGTGGTAGATCTGGCGATGAACACAGTAGATGGTTATCATTGGATGGCTGAAACCCATACTTTGGAAAACCGTCATCATCCCTTTGTGGCTGTAGCCTATTATTATAAGGTGGTAGATGCCGAGGGAAACGTGGTGCGCAGGGAATCTGTAGCTTCTCCTAGAGCCTATGTGTATGAGGCGAACAGAAACTATATCCTGTCCGACTTCTGGCTGGATGATGAGAATGAGCTGCTGGGCGGTTTCATCAACTATACGGCTCCGGTAGTCTGGACGGGTGATGAGGCTGCCAAGCTACCTCTGTTCGAGCAGACCGTGATCTTCAAGGTTTCTGCTCCTCAGCTTCACGAGGGTGAGGCTGTGGCACTGCTGGGCAATCATCCAACCTTGGGCGAGTGGAATACCGACCATTATCTTCCGATGATTCATCAGGGCGGAACCAGTTGGGTGCTCTCTGTCAACGTACAGGCTTTGGAGGCTCCGCTGGAGTATAAATATGTGGTAGTGGATGCCAGGACCCATCAGTTCAAGAGATGGGAGTTTGGTGAGAATCGCACCATGGGAACAGGTATTGCCTATGGCCATGATGAGGAGAAGAAAACCAACCGGTATGCGTCTAGCGGTCCGGATGAAATCCGACTTTATTCCAAGGATGTCTGTATCCTTCATGGTGGTGAATTCCGTGTGAAGAAAATGCCGCCTCATGCTCAGTTTAATTTCGATACCTATATCTTCGACTTGGATGGTACCTTGCTTTCTACCCTGGGCGATTTGGCTGCGAGCTGCAATTATGCCCTCAAGACGAATGGCTTTCCTGAGCGAAGCGTAGATGAGGTGCGCCGCTTTGTAGGAAACGGTGTCAAGAAATTGATGGAACGTGCCATTCCGGATGGTTTGGAAAATGAGAAGTTTGAACAGGTGTTTGCCGATTTCCGCAAGCACTATATGATGCATAATCTTGATACCACGCAGCCTTATCCGGGTGTGATGGAAATGTTACAGGAGTTGAAGGACAGAGGCAAGAATATTGCCGTGGTGAGCAATAAGTTTTATGCTGCCACCCAAGCCCTCTGTCGCCATTTCTTTGGCGACTTGGTAGATGTGGCTATAGGTGAGCGTGAGGATATTCAGAAAAAGCCAGCCCCGGATACTGTAAATGAGGCTTTGCGTCAGATGAATGCCGATAGGGAAAGCGCTGTCTATATCGGCGACAGTGATGTAGATGTCATGACCGCCAAAAACAGCGGAATGCCTTGCATCAGTGTGCTTTGGGGATTCCGGAATCTCGAATTCCTTATCGCACATGATGCTAGAATATTTGTTACATCCCCACTGCAGATCTGTTAGTTGATTCCGTGTTCTTCTACGAATTTCACCACATCATCCTTGTTGGTGTCAGAGATAGGCACCGCCAGTTTGCCATAGATGACCTTCATGTTCTGGATGTAGTCAAAATTAGTTAGATTGGCAATGAAAGAGCGGTGCACTCTTCTGAACTTCTCGCGTGGGAGTTTCTCTTCCAGGCGTTTCAGGTTGCCTAGGGTCATGATGTTGTGTCCATCCGCCATATGGAACTTTACGTAATCTTTCACGCTCTCGATAAAGAGTATGTTCTCGAAAGGAATCCTGGTGTATCTGCTTTCGTTCTTCACCACTACAAAGCCATCGCGCTTGATGGGGTTGTAGGCATCGTCCTGCATATAATGGTCGAATACCTTCTGGCATGTCTGCATGAAGTCTTCGTATAGGATAGGCTTGACCAGATAGTCGAAGGCGTTCACCTTGTATGCTTCGATGGCATACTCCTTGAATGCGGTGGTGAAGATAATCTTCACGTTCATTGGTACGAGCTTGGCAAACTCGAGTCCGCTGATCTGCTGCATGTGGATTGCAAGAAACAGAATGTCAAGATGGTTGTGGTGGATTCCGTCAACAGCCTCGATGGCGTTGCGGTACGCACCGATAAGGTTAAGGGATGGTGTTTCCTCAACATAATGCTTCAGCAAAGCCAAAGCCTCAGGATCTTCATCTATGATGGCGCAGTTTAATATCATACTTATTTTTATTTTTTGATTAGTTGGATGGTATTATCATTTATTTGCCTAATAACGGCTGTTTTCCCGTTTTATTGTATCCGAAAGAACTTTTTTTCAGAAAATCTTATTTTTATTCTTTTTCCCTTAAATTTGCTTAATCTATTTGGCAGTTTGCCGAAAAAGCGTTACTTTTGGGGATTGAATCGAATATATCGGTTCTGAATCGGTCAAACTCCGCTCTGGACTCGCAATCATGTGGTCCGGGAAAGGCTGTCATACCGGTTCTTTTCGCAATCAAAATGATGATAAACGACATGAATGATAAGAAAAACAATTCTGTAAGATATTTTTCTGTAAGCACGTTTTTGCTTACAGGTAAGCAGATGATGCTGGCGATGATGCTGGCATGTTCGCCTCTTGCCATGTCGGCGCAGAAAATCTCGCTCGGTAGCTGCATCACCCGTGATGGCGGTCAGTATAAGGGAGAGATGGTAAGCGGCAAACCACAGGGCAAGGGATCTACCGTTTATAAGAATGGTGATACTTACGAGGGTGCCTACGTCAAGGGAAAGCGCAGCGGATATGGCGTATATACTTTCTCGGATGGCGAGAGATACGAAGGACAGTGGCTGCAGGACCAGCAGCACGGCAAGGGCACCTATTACTTCCAGAACAATAATAAGTATGTGGGACTCTGGTTCCGCGATTTCCAGCACGGACATGGCGTGATGTACTATTACAATGGTGATAAGTATGACGGCGACTGGTATAAGGATAAGCGACAGGGAAAAGGTACCTACACCTATTCCAATGGTGCCAAATACAAAGGCCAGTGGATGAACGACATGAAGAATGGAAATGGATTCTTTGACTGGGGAGATGGAACCACCTATGATGGACAGTGGGTAGATAACCAGCGCTCAGGCAAGGGTACCTTTAAATATGCTGACGGTGATACCTATATCGGCGACTGGAAGGATGATATCCAGGACGGTAAGGGTATCTACAAATTCCATAACGGCGATATCTATGAAGGTGATTATTCGCAGGGTGAGCGTACCGGTGAAGGTATTTTCCGCTCAGCCAGCGGTTCGAAATACACCGGACAGTTTGTGGATGGTCAGCGTTCCGGACAGGGTACTTTCGTATGGAAGAATGGCGACATCTATGTTGGCAGCTGGAAGGACGACCTGCAGAACGGTAGGGGAAAGTTGACCAAGAAGAACGGCGACATCTTTGAAGGCGAGTTCAAGAAGGGATATGTGGATGGCAACGTGGTGATACATTACGCCAACGGCAACCGCTTCAAGGGTGTCTATCACAATGGTAAGCGCGAGGGCTTCTGTATCGAGGAAAACAAGGACGGCAAGCGCTTCGAGGGCAACTATAAGAAGGATGCACGTGATGGCAGATTCGTAGAGAAAGACCGCAATGGTCAGGTTACTGCCAAGGGTGTATATGAGAACGGAAAGCGATTTGAGGATTAAACTTCCGGCAAGAATTGAATCATGTTCAATCTAGAGGCAATGAAACGCTCACTAGAGGCAATGAAATGCTTATCCGCTTCTATGCTTTCCTGAAATATAAACTTAAGAAAGTAGAAATCAATCACAAAATTCAATATACTATGGTAATTGATACATTAGACAATTTGGAGAAATATGTTTCTCTTAATCCACTCTTCACAGAAGTAGTGAAGTTTATCAACGAGACTGATCTCACTAAGTTGGAGACCGGCAAGCATCCTATCCAGGGTGATGAACTCTTTGTGAATATCGCTGTAGCTCACGGCAAGACCGAGGAAGAAGCTACCATCGAGGCACATCGCCAGATGATTGATATTCAGATTCCTCTCAACACAGAGGAAACCTATGGATATTCTCCTGTAAAAGATCTCCCTGAAGTGGAATACAACGAGGCTAAGGATTGCACCTTGTATCCTGGCGTGAAGGCTCAGACACTGGTAACCTGCAAGCCAGGCCAGTTTGCTATCTTCTTCCCACAGGACGGTCATCAGCCATGCATCGGCAAGGGTGATATCCATAAGGCTATCTTCAAGGTAAAGGCTTAAAAACCTTAATCAAATAGTAGAACCATCTAAAATCATGATATATGGCAACAGAAAAGAAAACTTCAGCTAAAAATACTACAGCAAAGAAGACAACAGCCAAGAAGGCTACCTGCAAGGCAACCGCCAAGTGCGCTACCAAGAAAACCGTGAAGGCTGCTGCCCCAAAACATATCGGACTCGTGAAGAACGATCCATATCTGGCAGACTTTGAGCCTGCTATCGTAGGAAGACATGAGCATGCGCTTTGGAAGCTCAGCCAGCTTACCCGTAAGGGCAAGATTTCGCTCAGCGATTTTGCCAACGGATACGACTACTTCGGATTACACAAGACGGAGAAGGGATGGGTGTTCCGCGAGTGGGCGCCAAATGCTACAGATATCTATCTCATCGGAGATTTCAACGGCTGGCAGGAAAGCCCTAAGTATCGTGCTAAGCGTATCAAGGGCACCGGCAACTGGGAGTTGAAACTCTCGGAAAAGGCAATGAAGCACGGTGATCTCTTCAAGATGAAGGTGCACTGGGAAGGTGGAGAAGGCGAGCGTATCCCTGCATGGGCTAACCGTGTGGTTCAGGATGAGCAGACCAAGATTTTCTCTGCGCAGGTATGGAGCCCTGAGCCTTACAAGTGGAAGAAGAAGACCTTCAAGCCTAGCACCACTCCGCTGCTCATCTATGAGTGCCATATCGGAATGGGACAGGATGCAGAGAAGGTTGGTACCTACACTGAGTTTAAGGAGAAGGTGCTGCCACGTATCATTGAGGATGGTTACAACTGCATCCAGATTATGGCTATCCAGGAGCATCCTTATTATGGATCCTTCGGCTATCACGTAAGCAGCTTCTTTGCTGCCAGCAGCCGTTTCGGAACCCCAGAGGAACTCAAGGATCTCATCGATACAGCCCATCAGAATGGCATCGCTGTCATTATGGATATCGTTCACTCTCATGCAGTGAAGAACGAGATGGAAGGTCTCGGCAATCTTGCCGGTGATCCTAACCAGTACTTCTATCCTGGCGACAGACATGAGCATCCAGCCTGGGACAGCCTCTGCTTCGACTATGGTAAGGATGAGGTGATGCACTTCCTCCTGAGCAACTGCAAGTACTGGCTCAGCGAATACCACTTCGATGGTTTCCGCTTCGATGGAGTAACCTCCATGCTCTACTATAGCCACGGTCTGGGAGAGGCGTTCTGCAATTACGGTGACTACTTCAATGGTCATGAGGATGATAACGCTATCTGCTATCTCACCCTTGCCAACTGTCTGATTCACGAGGTGAACAAGAATGCCATCACCATTGCCGAAGAGGTGAGCGGTATGCCTGGATTAGCAGCCAAGTTTACCGATGGCGGTTATGGCTTCGACTATCGTATGGCGATGAATATTCCAGACTATTGGATCAAGACCATCAAGGAAGTGAAGGATGAAGACTGGAAGCCATCCAGCATTTTCTGGGAAATCAAGAACCGCCGTGCAGACGAGAAGACCATCTCTTACTGCGAGAGCCACGACCAGGCATTGGTAGGCGACAAGACCATCATCTTCCGCCTGATAGATGCTGATATGTACTGGCACTTCAAGAAGGGTGATGAGAACGATATGGTTCACCGAGGCATTGCCTTGCACAAGATGATCCGTCTGGCTACTGCTTCTACCATCAATGGTGGCTACCTGAACTTCATGGGTAATGAGTTCGGCCATCCAGAGTGGATTGATTTCCCTCGCGAGGGTAACGGATGGAGCTACAAGTATGCTCGCAGACAGTGGAATCTGGTAGATAACAAGGATCTCTGCTATCACTATCTCGGAGACTTCGACAAGGAGATGCTCAAGACAATTAAGAGTGAAAAGAACTTTAACAAGACACCAGTTGTTGAAATCTGGCACAATGATGGCGATCAGGTGCTCGCTTATATGCGAGGCGACCTGCTCTTCGTCTTCAACTTCTCGCCAACCCGCTCGTTTACCGACTATGGCTTCCTGGTACCTACCGGTGCCTATAGTGTGGTACTCGATACCGACAACAAGGCGTTTGGTGGCAATGGTCTGAACGATGACGAGATGACCCACCTCACCAACTATGACCCTGTGTATGTGAACGATCGCAAGGAGTGGTTGAAGCTCTACTTGCCAGCCCGTTCGGCACTGGTGCTCAAGAAAAATTAAACATAGATATATGGATCATAAAAGGAATAGCACGGCGAAGATGCGCTTCGCCTGTGCTATCATTTTTTTAGTTTTTGCTTATACATTCCTGGCTTGTTACCAGGCAGATATTCTAGCCGTGGCGCAGCATGTCTTATCAGAAGGTAAGACAGATTATTTCTATACGCTTGCACCGCTGCTTGTTACCTTTGTATGCTTTCTGCTGCAGTTGGGAGCATACGCGGTGACCCGTGTGAAGCGTCGTTTTCACGGACTTACTTATTTCCCTTCATTCCTTTTGCTGGCCCTGATAGCCGATGTGCCTACCCATGTAGATGCTGGCGTGTCGTTAGGCTGGTGGTGGCTTGTCCTGCCTTTCAGTCTGCTGGTCTGGGCTGGCGTGATGTGGGTCGCCAGACAGTTGGAACCTCTTGAGCAGGAGCCACATAGTTTCGGTTGGTTCTCGCGTTACTCATGGGTGAACATCTCCCAGCTTGTCGTGATGATGCTGGCAGTTATCTTCATCACCAACAATGATCGCCTCTTTCACGAAAGAATGAAGATGGAACATCTGATGAAAGAAAAACAGTATGAAAAAGCTTTAGAGGTTGGAGAGAAATCCCTGCAGACCGATTCGTCGCTTACGATGCTCCGTATAGCCTGTCTTTACAGAACGGGCGAGCTGGGCAGCCGTCTTTTTTCCTATCCATTGGTAGGCGGCAGCCAATCGATGTATATCAATGGCACGTCCGTCAAGGCATTGATGTGGCAGGCTCCGGTGTGGATGTATGGAACATCGCCCTGGATGAAGAAACATCGCCTGAAGTATCGCCTCTCGAAGGAGTACGAGCTTTGTGCGCTCCTGCTGGACAAGAAGCTCGATGAATTTGTCCGCAAGCTGGTTAAGTATCACGAATTGACCAAGCTGCCAACTCATTACAAAGAGGCACTTTTGCTCTATTGTCATCTTCGGACGCATCCTATCGTAGAGTTTCACGACAACGTGATGGATGCCGATTTTGCCGATTATCAGTCGATGGAGCGTAAATATAGCAATCCGGTAGAACGCCAGTCTGTTCTCCGCGATACATACAGCAACACATATTGGTACTATTATGATTATGGAAATAAATAATAGATTGAGACATAAAATATCGGGATATAGAAGTAAATGGGGATATCCGTTTTTCCGCAATTTGGCGAGTGCCATCTTGTGGATGCTCCTTCTTGTGCCATCTGCGGGCTTTGCCCAGAAGAAGGAAATACAATTGGCGAAGGATCAGGTGAAGTCGGGCAAGAACCTGCCTCAGGCGCAGGCAAGCATGCAGAAACTTCTGGCTGATTCTGCCAATCAGAACAACAAGAAAATCTGGAACCTCTACTTCGATGCCGTACGTAAGCAATACGAGCAGGGTAACGAAAAACTCTATCTCAAGCAGAAATATGATACTGCCCAGCTCTTCAATTTCACCCGGCAGCTCTTCGAGATTGCGCAGCAGTTTGATTCTGTAGAGATGGTTCCTAATAAAAAGGGAAAGGTGGAAATCGAATTCCGTAAGCAGCATGCTGACTATCTTTCCCATATCCGCACCAATCTCTTTAATGGTGGACTGTGGTTCCTTGGTAAGAAGAAGTATGCCGATTCCTATAAGTTCTTCGACCGTTATATAGATTGTGCCAATCAGCCGCTGTTCCAGTCATACGATTACAGTCAGAAGGATAAGCATCTTCCTTTGGCTGCCTATTATGCCGTATATTCCGGCTATAAGATGAAGGATCCCAAGGCAACGCTGCATCATTCTTATGTAGCGCTGAAGGATACCGTGCATTACAACTATATGTTGCAGTATCTTGCCGAAACCTATTATCTGGAGAAGGATACAGCGCGCTATCTGGCATCGCTCAAGGAAGGATTCGAACGGGTGCCTACCTTCCCATATTTCTTCCCACGACTCGTGGAGTTTTATGTAGATATCAATCAGCTGGATTCTGCGATGGCAGTAGTAGATAAGGCTCTCACCATTGTGCCAGACAGTGATATGTATCTTGTTGCCAAAAGCAACATCCTCTTCGAGCAAAGCAAGCTCCAGGAGTGTATCAAGGTAAGCGATAAGGCTATCTCCGTGAATGAGGAACTTGCCGATCCATATTATAATGCAGGCATCTGTTACTTCAATATGGCAGTGGAGCAGGACAAGAGTTCGCAGACTTCGAGAAAGGTGCGTGAACAGGTGGATGCCAATTATAGGAAGGCACTCCCTTATCTGGTAAAATACAGAAAGCTCCAGCCTGATGAGCAATCCAAGTGGGCTTTTCCGCTCTATACCATCTATCTGAACCTGAATATGGGTAAGGAGTTTGATGAAATAGATAAAATCATGAAGAAAAGGTAATCTCTTTTTCAATAAATAAAAGACAATGATAGATAGAATTTTAGATAAGTTGGGTATCGAACTCAACGATATGCAGCAGGATGCGATGCAGGCCGTGCTGCACACCGATAGAGATGTGGTAGTGCTTTCGCCTACGGGTAGTGGTAAGACGCTGGCTTATCTCCTGCCGCTCTCGCAACTCATTGATGCCGGCGACGACGAGCCGCAGGCTATCGTGGTGACTCCTGGTAGAGAGCTGGCGCTGCAGTCTGCCACCGTGCTCAAGAATATGGGTAGCGGACTTCGTGCCATGGCTTGCTATGGAGGTCGTGCGACAATGGATGAGCATCGTGTGATGAAGCAGGTGCGTCCACAGATAGTCTTCGGAACTCCAGGCCGTCTGAATGATCATCTTGATAAGGGTAATCTGAACCGTTACCATATCAGATATCTCGTAATTGATGAATTTGATAAATGTCTGGAGATGGGTTTCCAGGATGAGATGAGCCGTCTGGTGAAATCGCTTCCAGGCTTGCGCCGTCACTTCCTGCTTTCTGCTACCGAGGCTGAGGAGATTCCTCGTTTCGTACACATGGGCAGAGTAGAGAAGATTGATTATCGAATGGACGAGGAGCAGGTGCCTGAACGTGTACATATATATAAGGTGGAAAGTCCGGTGAAGGATAAGCTGGAGAGCCTGGGTATGTTGCTTCGCAGTTTGGGCGACCAAAGCACCATCGTCTTCCTGAACTATCGTGATAGCGTTGAGCGTACCAATAAGTATCTGGTGGAGCAGGGGTTCTCTACCTCTTTCTTCCATGGCGGTCTGGAGCAGAAGGAGCGCGAGGCTTCACTCTATCGTTTCAGCAATGGCAGTGCCAATATCCTGGTAAGCACCGATCTCGCATCACGTGGTCTCGACATCCCAGACATCGATAACATCATCCATTACCACATGCCGGAAAGCGAAGATGGCTATATCCATCGTGTGGGTCGTACCGCAAGATGGGAGGCGCAGGGTAGAGCTTTCTTCCTGTTGGGCCCTGAGGAGCACATTCCGGAATATGTTGATGCGGAGGTTGAGGATTACCAGATTCCTGCCATAGAGGAGTTGCCGGTGCCGGCTAAGCCAAAAATGGCTACCTTATATATAGGTAAGGGAAAGAAGGATAAGATCAGCAAGGGCGATATCCTGGGCTTCCTTTGTAAGAAGGGCGGATTGAATTCGTCTGAAATCGGAAAGATTGATGTCAACGACCGTTATGCCTATGCAGCAATAGCCCGGCCAAAGTTGAGAAGTGTGCTCAACAATGTAAAGGGTGAGAAAATTAAGGGCGTAAAGACCATCGTAGAAGAAGTGCGATGATTTTTATGCCAGTGAAGGCCTCTTCTTGGAATTTGTTTCCAGAGGAGGCTTTTCTTGTTATAAATTGATATTTATGGCATAAATATGCGGTAAATATGTTAAAAGCACTGACAAAATGAAAGATTTTTGCCCAAATCGCTAAAAATGTGCAGGAAAATTTGGTAGATTCAAATAAAATATGTAATTTCGCATCCGTAAATCCATACATTAGGGTTGCTCAGTTGACTATATGGGTGGATTGCGCTTATACTGTTCCTGCTAACAGGAATGGCATGGTCAGAAAACTAAAATAATTAAACAAGATGAAGAAGTACAATTTTAACGCAGGTCCATCAATGCTTCCACGTGAAGTGATTGAGAACACAGCAAAGCAGATTTTGGATTTTAATGGTTCAGGTCTTTCATTGATGGAAATCAGCCACCGTGCTAAGGATTTCCAGCCAGTTGTTGATGAGGCTGTCTCCCTTTTCAAGGAGCTTCTTGACATTCCTGAGGGTTACTCCGTAATCTTCCTTGGTGGTGGTGCGTCGTTGCAGTTCATGCAGATTCCTGCCAACTTCCTCATCAAGAAGGCTGCCTACATAAATTCTGGTACTTGGGCTAAGAAGGCAATGAAAGAGGCAAAGCATTTTGGTGAGGTCGTGGAGATCGCATCATCGTCCGACGCCAACTACACTTTCTATCCTCAGGTTCCTAACACTGTGCCAGCCGATTGTGATTATTTGCATCTCACAAGCAACAATACAATATATGGTACCGAACTCCGTGTAGATCCAGACGTGAACGTGCCTTTGATTTCTGATATGTCATCAGATATCATGAGCCGTCCGGTAGATGTTTCCAAGTACACCGCCATCTATGCTGGTGCCCAGAAGAACCTCTCTATGGCTGGTGTTACCGTCATTATCGTCAAGGATGATATGCTCGGCAAGGCTCCTCGTGAGATTCCTACCATGCTCGACTATCGTACTCACGTAGAGAAGGGCAGCATGTTCAATACTCCTCCTGTAGTTCCTATCTATACTTTGATGGAGAACCTCCGCTGGTTGAAGGCAAATGGTGGCGTAGAGGCTGCTGACAAGCGAGCTTACGAGCGTGCAGAGGTTCTCTATGCTGAGATTGACCGCAACAAGCTCTTCAAGGGTACCGTGGAAGAGGCATCCCGCTCATTGATGAACATCTGCTTCGTGATGAACGATGAGTACAAGGAGCTGGAGAAGCCATTCCTTGATTTCGCTACAGAGCGTGGCATGGTTGGTGTCAAGGGGCACCGTTCTGTAGGTGGTTTCCGTGCCAGCTGCTACAATGCACAGACCATGGAGGGTGTTCAGGCACTCGTCAAGGCTATGCAGGATTTTGAGAAACTTTGAACTTTGAGATTTGAACTTTGAACTTTATGATTACTCCAAAGATTATAATCTATTATAAATGGGGAGCTTTTAAAGGAAAAAGCAAATCATAAAGTTCAAAGTTCAAAGTTCCAAGTTCAAAGTAAAAAGGTTCCAAGTAAAAAAGTTCAAAGTAATATGAAAGTATTAGTTGCAACAGAAAAGCCATTCGCAGCAGCTGCTGTCGAGGGCATTAAGAAAGAAATAGAGGGAGCAGGCAACGAACTCGTACTGCTCGAAAAATATACAGAGAAGGCTCAGCTTCTCGATGCCGTGAAGGATGTGGATGCGATGATTATCCGTTCTGACAAGGCTGATGCCGAGGTGCTCGACGCTGCCAAGAACCTGAAGATTATCGTTCGCGCCGGTGCTGGTTATGATAATATCGACCTGGCTGCTGCTACTGCTCACAACGTAGTAGCTGAGAACACTCCTGGTCAGAACTCTAACGCTGTAGCTGAATTGGTATTCGGCTTGCTGGTATTTGCCGTTCGTAATTTCTACAATGGTAAGGCTGGCTGTGAGTTGAAGGGTAAGAAGTTGGGTATCCTGGCATTTGGTAACGTGGGTCGCAATGTAGCTCGCATCGCCAAGGGCTTCGGTATGGAAGTGTCTGCTTATGATGCCTTCTGCCCTGCAGATGTCATCGAGGCTGCAGGTGTTCACGCCGTAAAGTCTCAGGATGAGCTGTTCCAGACTTGCGATATCGTTTCTCTTCATATCCCTGCTACTCCAGAGACTATCAAGAGCATCGATTACAAGACCGTGAACCAGTTGCCTAAGGGTGGTATTCTTATCAATACAGCCCGCAAGGAGGTCATCAATGAGCCTGAGCTTCTGAAGCTTCTTGCTGAGCGTGAGGATTTGAAGTTCATCACCGACATCAAGCCAGATGCTGATGCAGACTTCGCCAAGT
This sequence comes from Prevotella sp. AM23-5, assembly GCF_003473645.1. Taxonomy (NCBI): domain Bacteria; kingdom Pseudomonadati; phylum Bacteroidota; class Bacteroidia; order Bacteroidales; family Prevotellaceae; genus Prevotella; species Prevotella sp. AM23-5. The sequence goes on from NZ_QUCG01000002.1 coordinate 65,690, forward strand.
TCGAGGGCCGCTACTTCTCAACCCCTAAGAAGATGGGTGCGCAGACAGCCGAGGCTAACATCAATGCTGGTATCGCAGCTGCCAAGCAGATCAATGCATTCTTTGCAGATGGCTGCACCAAGTTCCAGGTAAATAAGTAATTATTCATCCCGAATATATAGCTCATGAAGAGTGCTTTTTCACCGAAGCACTCTTGATGGGCTTTTCGTGTTTTTATTCATCTTGACAAAGTAAATTATAACATTATGGCAATAGTAAAACCTTTCAAGGGCATTCGCCCTCCAAAAGATTTAGTAGAGCAAGTTGAGTCTCGTCCATACGATGTCCTCGATTCAGAGGAAGCTCGTGCCGAGGCTGGCGATAACGAGAAAAGCCTTTATCATATCATTAAACCTGAAATCAACTTCGAACCAGGTACATCTGAGTATGATCCTCGCGTCTATGAAAGTGCTGCAGAGAACTTCAAGAAGTTCCAGGAGAACGGCTGGTTGAAGCAGGATGATAAGGAACAGTATTATATCTATGCACAGACCATGAATGGCAAGACACAGTATGGTCTTGTTGTGGGTGCATACGTAAATGATTATATGACGGGTGTCATCAAGAAGCATGAGCTTACCCGTCGTGATAAGGAAGAGGATCGTATGAAGCACGTTCGTGTTTGCAATGCAAACATCGAACCGGTTTTCTTTGCTTATCCTGATAATTCTGTGCTCAATGAGATTCTGATGCGTTATGCTGCTACAGCACCGGAGTATGATTTCATCGCTCCGATTGATGGCTTCCGTCACCAGTTCTGGATTGTCAGTGATGACAAGGATATCGAAACCATCACCGCTGAATTTGCCAAGATGCCTAGCCTCTATATCGCCGATGGTCATCACCGTTCTGCTGCAGCAGCTTTGGTAGGCGCAGAGAAGGCGAAGCAGAATCCGAACCATACCGGTAAGGAGGAATACAACTATTTCATGGCTGTCTGCTTCCAGGCTAGCCAGCTTACCATTCTTGATTACAACCGTGTAGTAAAGGATCTGAATGGTCTGACATCAGAAGAATTCCTCGATGCTCTTACCAAGAACTTCGAGGTGATAGAGATTGATGCGATTAATGTGAATGTATCTGGCGATGAGGAGGGTATCCCATGCTATGAGAAGATTGCCATTGATGAAGCAATCGAGCAGTTTGGATTGGATATCCTGAAGCCAGCAGCGCTTCATTCATTCCTCGTTTATCTGGACGGCAAGTGGTACGGCTTGTTTGCCAAGCCAGGAACCTATGATGATGAGGATCCTATCGGCGTGCTCGATGTAGATATCTCTTCCCGTCTGATTCTGGATGATATTCTGGGCATCAAGGATTTGCGTTCAGACAAGCGCATCGATTTCGTGGGCGGTCTTCGCGGACTCGGCGAGTTGAAGCGTCGTGTAGATAGTGGCGAGATGAAGATGGCATTGGCCTTGCATCCAGTTACTATGCAGCAGATTATGGACATCGCTGATAGTGGCAAGATTATGCCTCCTAAGGCAACCTGGTTTGAGCCAAAGTTGCGCAGCGGATTGATTATTCACAAACTTGATTAACTTTGAGCTTTGAACTTTATGATATGTATTTCTGTTGTTTTAAACAAAAAGGGTAATCATAAAGTTCAAAGTTCCCAGTTCAAAGTTCAATGTAAAAATATGATTGACGAATTTAAAACTATATCAGATACAGTAGGCGAGGGATATTACACCGAGAAAAGGAGTAAGTTTCTCGCCTTTGCTCACCACGTTACCACTGTTGACGAGGTGAAGGAGATTGTTGCCGGGTACCGTAAGAAATATTACGATGCCCGACATTGTTGTTATGCCTATATGTTGGGTCCTGAGCGCACCGAGTTTCGTGCCAATGATGATGGAGAGCCTTCTTCTACGGCAGGCAAGCCTATCCTTGGACAGATTACGAAAGCAGAACTGACGGATATCCTGATTGTCGTCATCCGCTATTTCGGAGGAGTCAAGCTGGGTACCAGCGGATTGATCGTTGCCTATCGTGAGGCAGCGATAGATGCCTTGGCGCATTGTGAGGAGGTAACGCAGCAGGTAGAGGAAATCGTAACCTATGATTTCACCTATCCGATGATGAATGATGTGATGAGGATAGTGAAAGAGATGAATCCACGTATCGTGGATCAGACTTTCGACAATACTTGCTGCATCAAGCTGTCTATCAGGAAGAGCGAGGCTGAGCAATTGCGTACCCGCCTGAAAAAGCTGTCGTTTGAATAACGGAAAATCACAGAGTTCCCACACGCCCTGAAAGAGGGTGTGTCATAAGTCCACAACGCACCCTTTTTTAGTTTTTAAAGAACGTAAGTCCGCCAGGCGTCCCGCCGGATTTGCAATCCGGCGTTAAAAAATGTCCTAACCTATTTAGGTTCTGCGGATTTGCAATCCGCAGCAAAGGAGTATGCTTTTCCTTTTATTGGGGGATTACAAATCCCCCGGTGTTTATAGGTCGAACCTTTTTTTACGGCGGATTTCAAATCCGCCGGGACGCCTGGCGGGTTTACGCTCTTGAAGACACCTAAAAAACTTTAAAACCAGGTGTTTAGTAAAGCTTTTGCCCTTACAGGGCGCCTTGTTGATTGCTATTATACCCAGGGCGTTGCCCTGGGCTAGGAGCTTCTGCCCTTTCAGGGCGTGCTGCTTCTATCCTTTTTCTTCCAATTCCTTCTGCAAGCGGATGATTTCGTCGCGATATTGTGCTGCCTGCATGAAGTCGAGGTCCTTGGCGGCTTGCTTCATCAGAGCAGTGGTATTGGCAATGCTCTTCTCTAACTCCTCCCTGCTCATGCTGCGGACGATAGGATCGGCAACCATCGTGGCGCTATCTGGTTCGATATAGACACGCTGTCTGGACCCTTCGGCTCCCTTGATGTTCTTATGATCCATGATGCCTTTGGCTTTCTCGGCACTCTTGATGCTCTTGATGGTGGCTGCACCTGAAGCAGCTTCTTCTTCCTTGCCCATAGGCAGTGCAGAGGTGATTGCCTTCTGAATCTGCTTAGGGGTGATGCCGTGGTCGGCATTGTATTTCAGCTGGATGCTTCTTCGGCGGGCAGTCTCGTCGATGGTCTTCTGCATGCTGTCTGTGATATTGTCCGCATACATAATCACCTTGCCGTTCACGTTTCTGGCGGCACGGCCGGCGGTCTGGGTCAGAGAACGGTGACTGCGCAGGAATCCCTCCTTGTCTGCATCGAGGATGGCAACAAGCGATACCTCAGGCAAGTCTAGACCCTCGCGGAGCAGATTCACACCCACCAGTACATCATACACGCCTGCTCGCAGATCGTTCATGATCTTCACGCGGTCAAGCGTTGCCACATCGCTATGGATATAGGCAGCCTTTACATTGTGGTTCAGCAGGAACTCGGTCAGCTCCTCTGCCATACGTTTGGTAAGGGTGGTGATGAGTACACGTTCATCCCGGTGGGTTCTGGTCAGAATCTCATCGAGCAGATCATCAATCTGGTTTTCGCTTGGGCGTACTTCTATCTCCGGGTCGAGCAATCCGGTAGGACGAATCAACTGTTCTACTACCACACCTTCAGATTCTCTCAGCTCATAGTCGGCTGGGGTAGCACTCACGTAGATGGCCTGATGAATCATACTATGAAATTCCTCGAAGGTGAGCGGACGGTTGTCGAAGGCGGCAGGCAATCGGAAACCATATTCCACCAGGTTCTTCTTTCGGGCTCTATCGCCACCATACATCGCCCCGATTTGCGGAATGCTCACATGGCTCTCATCTACTACCAGAAGGAAATCTTTCGGGAAGAAATCGAGCAGACAGTATGGACGCTCTCCTTCATGCCGGCCATCGAAATATCTCGAATAGTTCTCGATGCCCGAACAGTGTCCCAGCTCCTTGATCATCTCCATGTCGTATTCCACACGCTCCTTGATGCGCTGTGCCTTGATGCCATCGCCTATGCTCTTGAAGAATTCTTCCTGTTTCATCAGGTCGTCCTGTATCATTCTGATGGCGATCTCCTGCTGCTCCTTGCTGGTTACAAAAAGATTGGCAGGATAAATCTCATATTCTTCGAAGGAGGAAAGTCGGTGATAGGTGAGGGAATCTACCTCCTCGATGCTGTCTATCTCGTCATCCCACCAGGTTACTCGCAGCACATTGTCGCTGTACGCCATGAAGATATCTACCGTTTCTCCCTTTACGCGGAAGTTGCCGCGCTGCAGTTCGATGTCGTTTCTTACATAGAGGGCATCTACCAGTTTCCTGAGGAACTCATTTCTGTCGAGTTGCTGTCCCCTGTGAATCTTGATGATGTTTTCCTGCATAGCTACTGGTCCACCCATACCATAGATGCATGATACGGAAGATACCACGATGACATCTTTTCTGCCTGAAAGCAGAGCGGAAACGGCACCCAGACGGAGCTTGTCGATCTCATCATTGATGGCGAGATCTTTTTCTATATAGGTATCCGTGGTTGGCAGATATGCCTCCGGCTGGTAATAGTCGTAGTAGGAAACGTAATACTCCACGGCATTGTTGGGGAAGAAGCCTTTCATCTCCTGATAAAGCTGGGCGGCAAGCGTCTTGTTATGACTCAGGATAAGAGTCGGCTTGCCCACGTTGGCTATCACGTTTGCTACGGTGAAGGTCTTGCCGGAACCGGTTACGCCAAGCAACACCTGTGCGGGTTCTCCCTGCTGGATGCCTTCGGTGAGTTGTCGGATGGCTTGCGGCTGATCACCCGTTGGTTGATATTCTGATGTGATTTTAAAGTCCATAATCTCTGTTTTTGGGTGCAAAAATACAAAAAAAACGGCATTAATCGTTATAAAGATTAATTATTTGCGAAAAAATGTATTTTTTCTTTTGATAATAAGCAAATTATCTGTAACTTTGCATCCACAAAAGTAATAATATGAAGAAATCAATACTAATCGCAGCTAGTGTAGCATTGCTTCTTACTGGCTGTGCGAGCGAATATAATCAGGTATATAAGGCAGCAACATCTACCTATAAGTACGAGTATGCCAAGCAGTGTTTTGCACAGGGCAAGTATTCTCGTGCCATTCCTCTGTTGCAGGAAGTTGTAACCATGAAGAAGGGTTCAACCGAGGGCGAGGAGTGTCTCTATATGTTGGCGATGGCTGAGTATGGCTTGAAGGATTACGAAACGGCATCAGAGTATTTCAAGAAATATTATGCCAGCTATCCGAAGGGACAGTATGCAGAGATGGCGAAGTACTTTGTGGGCGAAAGCCTCTATCAGAATGCTCCGGAGCCTCGACTCGACCAGAGTACTACTTATACTGCGATTACAGCCTTCCAGGAGTTCCTTGATCTCTTCCCGGATGCTCATCTCAAGGCTCAGGCAACCAACCGTCTCTTTGCCTTGCAGGATCTCCTGGTAGAGAAGGAGTATAAGAGTGCACGCCTGTACTTCGATATGGGTACTTACTTCGGCAACTGCACCAACGGCGGCAACAATTATGAGGCTTGCATCGTTACGGCGCAGAATGCTCTCAAGGATTATCCTTACAGCAACAAGCGCGAGGAATTTGCTACACTCATCATGAAAAGCAAGTATGAACTGGCGAAGATGAGTGTTGAGAGCAAGCAGCTGGAGCGCTATCAGGATGCTGAGGATGAATGCTATGGCTTCATCAATGAGTATCCGGATTCCAAGGAGCGTGCCACTGCCGAGAAATATATCGAGAAGTGCAAGGCTTTCGAGAAGGCACATCCTGAGGATACACTCGACAAGCTCGCGGGGGACAACAAATAATGCCCCTCACAGCTTACCAGTAGGAGAAACGATAGATAAAAATAGAATAATATATATAGTACTATAAATTATGGATTATAAGAAATCAAAAGCACCAGTTAACACAGTTACTCGTAACATCATGGATCTCTGTGATGATACGCATAACATTTACGAGAGTGTTGCAATCATCGCTAAGCGAGCTAACCAGATCTCGCTTGAGATTAAGCAGGACTTGAGCAAGAAACTCTCTGAGTTTGCTTCTTACAACGATTCATTGGAAGAGGTCTTCGAGAACCGTGAGCAGATTGAGATCTCTCGTTTCTATGAGAAGTTGCCAAAGCCAACTTTGATTGCTACAGAGGAGTTTGTAGAGAAGAGCATTTATTGGCGTGATCCAAGTGTGCCAGCTCACTCTTCTGATGAGGATGAACTCTAAACAAGACAGGTAGAGTTATGATACAGCGTAAACAAACCCTGTTTTTGCTTTTAGCTGTTATTGTATGTGCGCTGGGTCTGTTCTTTCCTATCGGCAGTATAGCGCCAGAGGGAATGGGAACAGACAGTATGGTTTACAATCTGGGTGTGGTGACAGGCGAGGGCGGTCTTGCTGTCTCTGCCACCTGCATCCCTCTGTTTGTCCTGCTCAGCGTAACAGCAATCTTATCGTTGGTAACGATATTCCTTTATAAGAATCGCAAGGTACAGATGAGTATCTGCAAATGTACCATGCTGCTTCAGGTACTGTGGGTGATAGATTATGTCTTGATTCTCTTGGGTATCATTCCTATTCCAGAGGTTCAGGGCAAGATGAGCATCGAGTTCGCAGCCTGTCTGCCAATCGTCAGCCTGATACTTGTCGCTATGGCATATAAGGGCGTAAATGATGACGAAAAGCTGGTAAAAGCCGCTGATCGCATCCGATAAAGCCCTGATTCTTAAAAGAAATGCTAAAAAAGCCTATAAAATAGGAGAAAAATTTGTGGGTACCAAATAAAAGTAGTACCTTTGCACCCGCTGTCACGAGATGACAGCATAAAATTCAAACCTCATTAATAATTAAATTAAAATTAGATTTAAAAAATGGCAACAAAAATCAGATTGCAGCGCGGCGGTCGTAAGAACTATGCTTTCTATAGCATCGTAATCGCTGACGTTAGAGCACCACGTGATGGTAAATTTACTGAGAAGATTGGTACATTCAACCCTAACACCAATCCTGCTACTGTAGATTTGAATTTCGAGCGCGCACTCTACTGGGTAGAGACAGGTGCACAGCCAACAGACACAGTTCGCAACATCCTCAAGGGCGAGGGCGTTTACTTGATGAAGCACCTCAAGGGTGGCGTTAAGAAGGGCGCATTCGACGATGCTGAGGCTCAGAAGCGTTTCGACGCTTGGAAGAATGGCAAGGACGCTAAGGTTTCTGCTGTTCGCGAGGGCGACGCTAAGGCTAAGAAGGAAGCTGCTGCTAAGGAGCTCGAGGCTGAGAAGAAGATGAACGAGGCAATCGCTAAGAAGGTAGCTGAGAAGAAGGCTGCTGCTGCCGCTGCTGCTGCAGAGGCTGCTGCTGAGACTGAGGCTACAGAGGAGGCTCCAGCTGAGGCTTAATCTTCTAAAAGAATCTTCTTTGGAGATTGAAAAGTATAAAGGTCGATTACTCTTATTTAAGGGTGTCGGCCTTTTTTTGTTGCCTGTTTTTACAATAAATCCCCTGTTTTTACAATAAATATCCTGGATTTGCGTTAAAGTATTATGGGAAAGACTAAGAAAATGGATGAAAGACTGGATTCAGAAAAGAACAGCTATTCGCATATATTGAAATATACCGGATTGTTTGGAGGAGTACAGGGGCTGAATATGCTCGTTGGCGTAGTCAGGAATAAATTTACCGCTATGTTCCTGGGACCTTCTGGTATGGGATTGCTGTCTCTTTTCAATTCTACTTCCAATTTTCTTTCTTCTGTTTCCAATCTCGGTATTCCTACCAGTGGCGTAAGAGTGGTTTCTGAGGCAGATACCGGAAACGGGATAGACCAGGCTGTTGCCCAGATCCGTTCACTCTGTCTGCTTTCTGCTTTTCTGGGTGCTTTGATTTGTGCTCTTTTGGGACCCTTGCTTAATCTCTTCACCTTTTCGTGGGGAAATCATACCCTGCATTTCATATTGTTGGCTCCTACCATCTTCTTTACCATATTAGCTGGTGGCGAGACGGCTATTCTCAAAGGATTGGGTAAACTCAAGGCTTTGGCGGTGCAGTCTTCTTTATTGGCGCTTTTGTCTTTGATGTTTTCTGTACCCATCTATGGCTATTTCGGAGAGCAGGGGATTCTCGTAGTGCTTTTTCTGTTGGCATTAAGCCAATGGTTTCTTGCCTTTTGGTTTTCACGTAAGGAAAAGCCGTTTCGCTTGTGCTTTTCCAGGAGCCAGTTGGTTCAAGCTTTCCCGATGGTTCGTCTGGGACTCTCGTTTGTCTTGGCTGGAATGATGAGTAGTGGTGCCGAATTTCTGGTAAGAGCCTTTCTCAATCAGCAGGGGGATCTCGCCGAGGTGGGTCTTTTCAATTCCGGTATTACCCTGGTGCTGGTGTACGGTGGTATGATCTTTTCGGTGATGGAAACCGATTATTACCCCCGTCTTTCTGCAGTAAAGAGTGAGGAGAGTGGTAGGGTTGAGGCGGAAAACCGTAATCTGATTGTAAATAGACAGTTAGAGATGAATATCCTCTTGATGGGTCCAATCATCATTGCCATTATCCTGTTGCTTCCTATAGCCATACCATTATTATACAACAGTCAGTTTCTAGGTGTCTTGGGTATGACTCAGATTGCAGCAGCAGGGTTATTATGGAAGGCGTTTTATCTGCCGCTGGAGTATATACCTTTGTCTAGGGGTGAGGCTCGGATATTTCTGGTTCAGGAATGCTGTTGCGTATTATTGCTCATCGTCTGCGAAATCATCGGCTATCTATGGTTTGGTCTGGATGGCTTGGGTGCTGGTATTGTAGTAGCCTATGTTCTGGAGTCGATAGGAGTCTTTGTTTTCTGTCATTTTCATTATGCCTATCGGTTGAGTTTTCTGGCAGGCAAGCATCTGGTGGTTCATCTTCTGAATCTGCTGCTGATAGGAGGTGTAGTATGGTTGTGGGATGCAGATTCCTGGGGTTATTGGCTGCTGGGTCTTTTCCTGTTCCTGAATTCTCTGGCGTATAGTCTTACGAAAATTCACCGTTCGTTGAAGCTGTAGTAAAGGGTGGGTCACTTGCTTGGATATGAATATTGTTATTTGACCTGTACGGTTAAAATTACCCAATACGCCCAATACGCCCTGAAAGGGCAGAAGCTCCTAGCCCAGGGCATCGCCCTGGGTAATGATGGTTGCAAGCCTGTCGCCCTGTAAGGGCAAAAGCTTTCAAGTACCAGGCAATATACAAAGCTTTTGCCCTTTCAGGGCGTCTTACTGATTGCTCTTATACCCAGGGCGTTGCCCTGGGCTAGGAGCTTCTGCCCTTTCAGGGCGTGTGGGAAGGTACTTACTTAAGTTTAGTAAATAATATTACAAGTCTCGGATTATCAAAATAATCTTTAAGGAGAAAAATTTCTTCCCTTAAGGAAAAATATATTTTTCCTTAAGGATATTTTTATTTTTCCTTAAGGGAAAATTTTGTGTCTCTACTTTCCTTATTTTACGGGGCTTTAAGTATAAAGATTAGAATATGGAATTTTTCTTACACAATATTGGGCTGTTGTATGTAGTTCAGATAGGGGATTGGTATTCTTCCATATCGTTTGTATGAATAAGATAGGGGATTGGTATTCTTCCATATCGTTTGTATGAATAAGATAGGGGATTGGTATTCTTCCATATCGTTTGTATGAATAAGATAAGGAATTGGTATTCTTCCATATCGTTTGTATGAATAAGATAAGGAATTGGTATTCTTTCGTATCGTTTGTATGAAAATGAAAATCCCTGTAACTTATAGCAAGTTACAGGGATTATTTATACTTATTGTTTTGTTATCTCAAAGAAATTACTTCTTGTTGATAGCGAGGTCGATAGCTACAGCGATAGCAACAGTAGCACCTACCATAGGGTTGTTACCCATACCGAGGAAGCCCATCATCTCTACGTGAGCAGGAACTGAAGAAGAACCTGCGAACTGAGCGTCTGAGTGCATACGACCCATAGTATCAGTCATACCGTAAGAAGCAGGACCAGCAGCCATGTTATCTGGGTGCAATGTACGACCTGTACCACCACCAGAAGCTACTGAGAAGTATGGCTTACCAGCTGCAACACGCTCCTTCTTGTATGTACCAGCTACTGGGTGCTGGAAACGTGTAGGGTTTGTAGAGTTACCAGTGATAGATACATCTACATCCTCGCTCCAGTTGATAGCAACACCCTCGCGAACGTCGTCAGCGCCGTAGCAGTTAACCTTAGCACGTGGACCGTCGCTGTAAGCGATGCGGTTAACAACCTTCAACTCACCTGTGTAGTAATCAAACTTTGTCTGAACGTATGTGAAACCGTTGATGCGGCTGATGATCTGAGCAGCATCCTTGCCAAGACCGTTCAAGATAACGCGCAATGGGTTCTTGCGAACCTTGTTAGCCATCTCAGCAATCTTGATAGCACCCTCAGCAGCAGCGAAAGACTCGTGACCAGCCAAGAAAGCGAAGCACTGAGTCTCCTCACGGAGCAAACGAGCAGCCAAGTTACCGTGACCGAGACCAACCTTACGGTCGTCAGCTACAGAACCAGGGATGCAGAAAGCCTGCAAACCGATACCGATAGCCTCAGCTGCGTCAGCAGCAGTCTTAGCACCGTTCTTGATAGCGATAGCAGCACCAGCTACATACGCCCACTTAGCGTTCTCGAAGCAGATACGCTGAGTATCTTCACACATCTGATAAGGGTCAACACCTGCGTCCTCGCAGATTTGATTAGCCTCTTCCAAGCTCTGAATACCGTTAGCATTAAGAGCAGCAAGAACCTGCTTCTCGCGACGTTCCTGACTTTCGTAACTTACTTTTCTAATCATATCTGTATCTCCTTATTATTCTTTACGTGGATCAATTGCTTTAACAACACCCTGCTCAGCAGTTGTACGACCGTAGCTACCTGTGAACTTCTTGACAGCCTCGTTAGCGTCCATACCGTTCTTGATAGCCTCCATCATCTTGCCGAGGTGAACATACTCGTAACCACAAACCTGGCTGTCCTTATCGAGGAACTGCTTTGTGATGTAACCCTCTGTCAACTCGAGGTAACGTGTACCCTTAGCTACAGTACCGTAGAGAGTACCAGTCTGTGAACGAAGACCCTTACCCAAGTCCTCAAGACCTGCACCGATAACGAGACCGCCCTCAGAGAAAGCGCTCTGGCTACGACCGTAAACAATCTGGAGGAAGAGTTCGCGCATTGCAGTATTGATAGCATCGCAAACGAGGTCAGTGTTCAAAGCCTCAAGGATAGTCTTACCTGGAAGAATCTCAGAAGCCATAGCAGCTGAGTGAGTCATACCAGTACAACCGATAGTCTCAACGAGAGCCTCCTGAATAACGCCTTCCTTGATGTTCAGAGAGAGCTTGCAAGCACCCTGCTGAGGAGCACACCAACCCACACCGTGAGTATAACCAGAGATGTCCTTGATCTCTTTTGCCTGAATCCATTTTCCCTCTTCAGGAATTGGAGCTGGTCCGTGGTTAGGACCCTTAGCGACAACGCACATGTTGTCTACTTCTTTTGAATAGATCATATTCGCTAAATTTTATATTAATGAATATATAAAAGTATAAATTCTTCTTCTTAAATTCATATTGTTTTGCTGAAACATCGGCATTAAACCTCAATTCCGACCACAAAAGTACAAAAAATATCTGTAAAATACCCAAAAAAGAGTATTCTTTTTAACTCTTTAACCTAATATTTAGATTTTTTCTTGGGTTTGTCCCTATTTTAATGTATCTTTGCAAACTGAAAATAGCAATTTTGAAGATTATGATTGAAGTTAAGATACAGGACGCCGTGCTTCAGCAGGCAGCGGAGGCAGGCATGGATGAATTTGTGAAGGCTTTCGTGGATGCAATCCGCGAGGCGATTGGTGGCGAACTCACTGCTGAGACCATGGCTGAGCTCAATAGCGACCAGATTACGCTCCTGGCATGGGATACCCTGCACGAGGAGATGATGGATGGCGGTATGATTCAGCTCATCCATAACGGCTATGGTGCCTTTCTCTGGAAGAATCCTACCGACAAGGCGTTCCGTAACTGGGGGCTCGTGGAGCTTTCAAAGCTTATCAAGAAAAGTCATTTCCTCTATAAGAGCCATCATGAAGACATCGAGGGGGATATGAGCGACGAGGACTTCATGGCGCTTTATGAGAAATTCCCTGAGTTTGATGATTTCGATGATGAATTCGTGGAGAACGAAGAGGAATGGACCAGCAAGGTGGCTTTCTATATTGATGAGCATATCGAAAACTTCGTCACTATTATATAATATTAAGGTATTAGGATTATGAACAAGAAAGATCAGGAACTCCGTAAGAAGAGTCCGATACAGATACGCAACAAGAAGGCATCGTTCGAGTACTTCTTTGTTGATACTTATACCGCTGGTATCGTACTTACCGGTACCGAGATCAAGTCGATCCGTGGCGGTAAGGCATCCCTGGTAGATTGCTACTGCGATTTCTATCAGGGTGAACTTTGGGTAAAGGGTATGAATATCTCGCCTTATTTCTATGGCTCTTTTTCCAATCATGAGGCTCGCCGCGACCGCAAGCTCCTTCTCACCAAGCGCGAATTGCGCCGTTTGGAAGAGGATAGCAAGCAGCCGGGCTTTACCATCGTGCCTACACTTGTCTTCATTGACGACAATGGACGTGCCAAGGTGGATATCGCCCTCTGCAAGGGTAAGAAGGAGTATGACAAGCGTCAGACCCTGAAGGAGAAAGAGGATAGAAGAGAGATGGATAGAGCCATTAAGCACTTCTAATACTTTGAACGTTGAGATTTGAACTTTGAACTTTATGAAATGCATCTTTTTATGATGTTAGTCATTTCGGGTGGTTCTCTTCTCGATGTTTAAATACTCTTCATTATTTAAGTTTTTAGGATAATATGACAAATCATAAAGTTCAAAGTTCAGAGTTCAAAGTTCAATGTGACAGGAAGATTCTGATTCTGGATGGTGCCATGGGTACTGAGATTCAGAAGTATAATCTTACAGAAGAAGACTTCAGAGGCGAGCGCTTCCGCGATGTGCCGGGAATGATGAAGGGCAACAACGATATGCTCAACATCACTCGCCCTGATGTTATCTCTGATATTTACCGACGTTACCTGGAGGCGGGCGCCGACATCATTACGGCGAACACCTTCTCGTGTCAGCGCATCTCGCAGGCTGATTATCACCTGGAAGACTGTGCTAGGGAGATGGCTTTCGAAGGCGCTCGCTTGGCGCGTATCGAATGTGATAAGTTTTCTACACCCGACAAACCACGTTTCGTAGCAGGAGATGTGGGACCTACCAATAAAACTTGTTCCATGAGTCCGGACGTCAGTGATCCTGCTGCCCGGGAGATTACGTATGATGAACTTTTCACCGATGTCTGCGAACAGGTGGATGGTCTCATCGAAGGTGGTGCTGATGTCATCCTTATCGAGACCATCTTCGATACGCTCAACTGCAAGGCTATGATTGATGCTGCCATCACCATGATGAAGAAGCATGAGGTAGAACTGCCTATTATGATCAGTCTTACGGTAAGCGATCTGGCAGGCAGAACACTGAGCGGTCAGACCGTGGATGCTTTCCTGGCTTCGCTCTCTCCTTATCCTATTTTCTCGGTAGGTATGAACTGTGCCTTCGGTGCTCCCCAGATGAAACCGTTCATTGAGCATCTGGCAAAGGTTGCACCTTATTATATTAGTGCCCATCCTAATGCCGGATTGCCTAACGAGATGGGACAATATGACGAGACGGCAGAGTCGATGGCTCCCCAGATAGCCGAGTTTATCGATGAGGGCATCGTCAATATCATCGGCGGCTGCTGTGGAACCAGTCCTGAATTCATCGCCCATTATGCCAGAAGTGCTGAGGGTAAGAAACCGCATCAGGTGGTGGAGAAGCCTAAGTATATGTGGCTCTCTGGTTTGGACTTGCTGCAGGTGGATGATTCCGTTCGCCTGCCGGTAGATGCCAGCCGCTTCGTTAACGTAGGCGAACGCTGTAATGTGGCTGGTAGTAGGAAGTTCCTGCGATTGATTAATGAAAAAGGTTATGAGGAAGCCATCGGTATTGCCCGTAAGCAGGTGGCAGATGGTGCGGCCGTGGTGGACGTGAATATGGATGACGGACTGCTGGATGCCAAGGCGGAAATGGTGAACTTCCTCAATATGATAGCGGCAGAACCTGAGATTGCCAAGGTGCCTGTGATGATAGACTCCTCGAAGTGGGATGTGATTCTTGCCGGACTGAAGTGCTGTCAGGGTAAGTGTATCGTGAATTCCATCTCCCTGAAGGAGGGTGAAGAGGTTTTCCTCTCCCATGCACGTGATGTGATGCGCTATGGTGCCGCCGTCGTGGTGATGTGCTTCGATGAAGTGGGGCAGGCTACTACCTATGAGCGACGTATCGAGATTGCCGAGCGTGCCTATCATCTCCTGGTAGATAAACTGGGAATGAATCCGCTCGATATCATCTTCGACCCGAATGTGCTTGCCATCGCTACGGGTATGGAGGAGCATGATAATTATGCCGTGGAATTCATCCGTGCCACCGAGTGGATTCATCAGAATCTGCCTGGAGCACATGTCAGTGGTGGAGTCAGCAACCTCTCGTTCTCGTTCCGTGGCAATACGTATATCCGTGAAGCGATTCATTGTGTATTCCTGCATCATGCCCAGAAGGTGGGTATGGACTTTGGTATCGTAAATGCCAAGGCAAGAATGGATTATGATAAAATACCTAAAGAACAGCTCGAACTCATCGAGGATGTGGTATTGAACAGAAGAAAGGGTGCTGCCGATGATCTCATCGAACTGGCTGCCGAAATCAAGGCGAAGGCTGATGCGGCAAAGGCTGCAGCCAAGGCAGGCGGTGCGCCAGCTCCGAAACCAGCGGCACCAGAGTGGCGTAAGCAGGCTGTGGAGGAAAGATTGAAGTATGCCCTGCAGAAGGGTATTACCGAGTTCCTGCAACCTGATATAGATGAGGCATTGCAGAAGTATCCGCATGCCGTGAACGTCATCGAGGGACCGCTGATGGATGGTATGAACCTGGTGGGTGAGCTCTTCGGTAAGGGCGAGATGTTCTTGCCGCAGGTGGTGAAGACGGCACGAACCATGAAGGCTGCCGTTTCCATCCTCCAGCCTCATATCGAAGCAGAGAAGCAGGGTGGAAGTACTTCTGCCGGAAAGATTCTGATGGCGACCGTAAAGGGAGATGTGCATGATATCGGTAAGAATATCGTGTGTGTGGTGATGTCGTGCAACAACTATGATATCATCGACCTGGGCGTGATGGTACCTGCCGAGCAGATTGTGAAGAAGGCGATAGAAGAGAAGGTGGATGCCATCGGCTTGAGCGGCTTGATTACTCCATCACTGGAAGAGATGGTTCACACTGCCCAGGAGATGCAGAAGGCAGGCTTGCGTATCCCGATCATGGTGGGAGGCGCTACCACGAGCGAATTGCATGTGGCATTGAAAATCGCACCGGTGTATGATGGACCGGTTATCTGGGTAAAGGATGCTTCGCTGAATGCCGGTATCTGCGCCCGATTCCTCAATGAGGCGGAATGTCCTAAGTTTGTAGCTGAACTTGATGAGCGATACGAACGCTTACGCAATGAGTATCACGAACAGCAGGCGAAGATTGCCTCGCTGGAAGAAGCCAGAAAGAACAAATTAGATTTGTTTTAAATCGGATAAAAAAGGTATTAGTAAATAGGATAATATGATCAAAACAGTTATTTTTGATATGGGTGGTGTCGTGATCACCCTCGACGAGAATGAGGCAGGCAAACGCTTTATTGAGTTAGGTATGAAGGAGTTTGCCGAGAAGATGGATCCTTATAAGCAGTCGGGCTTGAATGGCGATCTGGAAGAAGGAAAGCTTTCCGAGGAGGAGTATCGCCGTCAGGTAAGCGAGAAGGTGGGTCGAGAGGTGAGCTTTGAGGAGCTGCAGCATTGCTGGCTGGGCTATATGAAGGAGGTGCCTGCCCGCAAGTTGATGACCATCAGAAATCTCAAGAAGCAGGGGTATCGCGTGGTCTCGCTCAGCAATACCAATCCATACGTATCGGCTTGGACGGATAGTGCGGATTTCTCAGGCGACGGTCACCCTATCGGTGATTATTTCGATGCCATGTATCGCAGCTATGAGGTGAAATATATGAAGCCGGACGAGAATTTCTTCCGTTACGTGATGGCTCAGGAAAAGGCGTTGCCGGAGGAATGTCTCTTTATTGATGACGGCGCCCGTAACTGCTGTGCGGCTTCTGAGGTAGGGCTCTTTACTTATTGTCCGCAGAACGGAGAAGACTGGTGCGATAAAATCTACGATTATTTGAAGTAATGATTTATGGTGATTATTTACAGTCCAACTGCAAATAATTGCCATTTTATTTTGCATTCTGCAAGAAATAATGTACTTTTGCAGTCGCAAATATTAAATAATTAGACAATGGTTAAGAAGAAAAGATGGCATTGTCTGCCTGGTCAGCCTGTTACAGAGCTTGACAAGCAGGTGATGTTTTGGGAAAATAAGGGTAAGCTTGTGCCTACCCGCGACTTGATTAAGACTCCAGAACAAATAGAAGGCATCCGCAAGAGTGGTGTCGTGAATACAGGTTGTCTCGATGCTGTTGCCGAGATGATCCGTCCGGGTATCAATACTCAGCAGATCGATGACCTCTGTATGCAGTATTGCAAGGATCATAATGCGATTCCTGCCTGCCTCAACTATGAGGGCTACCCTAAGAGTGTGTGTACATCCATCAATGAAGTGGTATGTCATGGTATTCCTAAGGAAGAGGATGTCCTCGAAGAGGGTGACATCGTCAATGTGGATATGACTACCATCGTGGATGGTTACTATGCAGATGCCAGCCGTATGTTCATCGTTGGCGGCAAGACAACTCCTGAAAAGGAGCAGTTGGTTCGTGTTGCCAAGGAGTGTCTTGAGATTGGTATGGAGGCGGCTAAGCCTTACTCTTTTGTGGGCGATATCGGTCATGCCATCGAAAAGCATTGCAAGAAGTATGGTTATGGTGTTGTCCGTGACCTCTGTGGTCATGGAGTAGGCTGTCAGTTCCATGAGGAGCCTGAGGTTCTTCATTATGGTCATAGAGGAACTGGTATGTTGCTCGTGCCTGGTATGGTGTTTACTATCGAACCAATGATCAATATGGGAACCTGGCAGGTGTTCATCGATGCCGATGATCCATACGGATGGGAGGTAATTACCGGTGACGAAAAGCCATCTGCTCAGTGGGAGCATACACTCGTGATGACTGAGACGGGTGTGGAGATTCTTACACATTAATATATATGGGCTTAGCCCTTAGTAATTATGGAAGAAAAAAAGGATATATATATATTAGGTATAGAGAGCAGTTGCGACGATACCTCAGCCGCAGTGCTCAAGAATGGAGTACTGCTGAGTAACGTGACTGCTTCTCAGGAAGTGCACCGTGCCTATGGTGGCGTGGTGCCTGAGCTTGCTTCCCGTGCTCATCAGCAGAATGTGGTGCCTGTGGTAGATCAGGCTATCGCCCGTGCGGGCATCAGAAAGGAAGATTTGTCTGCCGTTGCCTTCACCCGTGGACCGGGCTTGATGGGTTCTCTGCTCGTGGGTGTGAGTTTTGCCAAGGGCTTTGCCCGTTCGCTCAACATCCCGTTGATTGATGTCAATCACTTGCAGGGTCATGTGATGGCTCATTTCATCAAGGAAAGCGATGATGACCAGAGTGCACCTCCATTCCCATTTATCTGTCTTCTTGTGAGCGGTGGAAACTCGCAGATTGTGAAGGTGAATGCCTACAACGATATGGAGGTTCTCGGTCAGACTATCGATGATGCTGCCGGTGAGGCGATAGATAAGTGTGCCAAGGTGTTGGAGTGGGGCTACCCAGGTGGTCCTGTTGTAGATAAGTATGCCCGCCAGGGTAATCCGAAGGCTTTCAGCTTTGCTGAGCCACATATCTCTGGACTGAACTATAGCTTCTCTGGCTTCAAGACCAGTTTCCTCTACAGTCTGCGCAAGTGGGTAGCTGCTGATCCGGATTTTGTGGAGAAGAACAAGTTTGACTTGGCTGCGAGCATCGAGTTTACCATCGTGGATATCCTGATGAAGAAATTGCGCATGGCAGTGAAGCAGACAGGAATCAAGCATGTGGCTGTGGCTGGTGGTGTGAGTGCCAACAATGGTCTCCGCAATGCCTTCCGTGATCATGCCAAGCGTTTTGGCTGGACCATCTACATACCAAAGTTCAGCTATACCACAGACAATGCGGCTATGATTGGTTGTGTAGGTACATTCAAGTATCGTGATGGCGATTTTGCCACCATCGATCTGCCTGCATATAGTAAAGTAACATTTAAGTAAACAGAAATTCTTATGGAATTTGAAACAAAGATATTAAGCAAGGGCATCCAGGAGATGCTCTACAATAGTGACAAGACAGTGGGCACAGCCGAGAGCTGCACAGGCGGTCGTATCGCCGAAGCGCTTATCTCAGTGCCAGGTGCCAGCAATTACTTCAAGGGTGGTGTGGTAAGTTACACCAATGAGGTAAAAGAGAATCTTCTCGGAGTGAGCCATGAGCTTCTGGAGGAGAAGACAGCCTTCTGCGAGGAAGTAGCCAAGGAGATGGTGCTTGGTGCCATCAAAGCCCTGAATGTTGATTTCGCCATTTCGGCAACAGGTGTATCGGGACCTACAGGTGGTACTCCATCTGCGCCAGTGGGTACAATCTTCGTAGGATTTGGTAGCAAGGATGATGTTCGTGTGGTGAAACTCACAGAGGATTTCGGTCGCGATATCAATCTTGCAATTGCCACAAATACAGCGCTTAAGGGTATGCTCGATTTCCTGAAAGAACATGCTGAAGATTTGAAAAAAGAGGCATAAAATGCTAATTTAGAGCTATAAAGTATTAATAATCCTTAAAAGACAGCGTTCTTTTAGGGATTATTTTGTTATTACCGAATTATTTTGTAATTTTGCACTCTGTTTGGAATAGGTATCAATTAACGAATTACAAAATTAAAGATAGAAATGTCTAAAATTTGTCAAATTACAGGTAAGAAGGCACAGTTAGGTTGCAATGTGTCTCACTCAAAGCACCGTACAAAGAGAAGCTTTGACGTTAACCTCTTCAGCAAGAAATTCTACTATGTAGAAGAGGGTTGCTGGATCAGCCTCAAGATCAGTGCTGCTGGTCTTCGTCTTATTAACAAGGTAGGTCTCGATGCTGCTTTGAATCAGGCAGTAAAGAAGGGCTACGTAGATTGGAAAGACATTAAAGTTATAGGAGAATAAATATCATGGCAAAGAAAGCAAAAGGTAATAGAGTACAAGTTATCCTCGAGTGCACTGAGCATAAGAACAGTGGTATGCCAGGTACAAGCCGTTACGTGACTACAAAGAATCGTAAGAACACTCCTGAGCGTCTTGAGTTGATGAAGTACAACCCAATCCTTAAGAAGATGACTCTTCACAAGGAGATTAAGTAAGCTCGCTTACAAGTTTATAAACAATTTTATCAATTTTAATAGACTATGGCAAAGAAAGCGGTCGCTACCCTCCACGAAGGTAACATGGATGGTCGCGCATACACAAAGGTTATCAAGATGGTTAAGAGCCCTAAGACTGGTGCTTACGTTTTCGATGAGAAGATGGTACCAAACGAGGCTGTTAAGGATTTCTTCAAGGACTAATCTGGTTGCAGATGCATTCAGACTAGCGTTCTCTTGGAGACTCGCATAAATACAATAAGGTCGCAATACTCTTATTAAAGGGTATGCGGCCTTTTTTGTTTTTGTTACAGAAGCTGTTTTTTTCGTATGAATATATATTTCTTTCTTTTTTCTTTTGCTATTTCAAAATAAAAACGTAACTTTGCACGGAATAAGTGAAATGTCCGCTTTTGCAGAAAAGGGGATATATATAATGTTTTTTAAGAAGAAAGGAACTAGATAAGATGCCGTTAAGATTACCGGATAAACTTCCAGCTATTGAGCTGCTGAAGCATGAGAATATTTTCGTGATGGATGAGAGTCGTGCGCACAGTCAGGAAATCAGACCGCTGAAGATTTGTGTGCTCAACTTGATGCCGCTTAAGATCACGACAGAAACTGATTTGGTGAGACTGCTCTCCAATACGCCTCTGCAGTTGGAGGTTTACTTCATGAAGTTGAAGAGCCATACTCCAAAGAATACGCCGATAGAACACATGATGATGTTCTATAAGGACTTTGCGGAACTGTCAAAGCAGAAGTTTGACGGTATGATAGTGACGGGTGCTCCTATAGAGACGATGGAATATGAGGAGGTGGAGTATTGGCCGGAAATCCAGGAGATATTCAATTGGGCACGTACCCACGTTACCTCTACGCTGTATATCTGCTGGGGTGCGCAGGCTGGACTCTATCACTTCTATGGTGTTCCAAAATATCAACTTGATAAAAAGAAGTTTGGTATCTTTCCTCAGAAACCGCTTGATCCGTCACTCCCTATCTTCCGTGGTTTTGATGACATCTTCAATATGCCACACAGCCGCCATACTGAGGTGCGCAGGGAAGACATCGAAAAAGTGCCGGGACTGGATATTATCGCAGAATCTGCAGAGAGTGGCGTGAGTATCGTAATGGCGAGGGGTGGACGCGAATTCTTCGTGACAGGTCATCTGGAATATGCGCCTAACACGCTCGATAAGGAGTATAAAAGAGACATGGGCAAGCGAGACGACGTAGAATTGCCTGAGAACTATTACTTCCATGACGATCCGAATGAGGCACCTTTGGTAACATGGCGTGCCCATGCCAACCTGTTCTACAGTAACTGGATCAACTATTACGTTTATCAGGAAACTCCTTATAACATTGAGGATATTCAATAAGGTTGGAGTCGTAAAAAGAACTAAGATAGGTTAGGAAATGAATGATATTGAAGCAAAGAAGAAAAAAGAAATACACTTGGCGGAGCTAGAGCTTCTTGCCCCAGCCAAGAATCTGGAGTGTGGTATCGCTGCTATCGATCATGGTGCCGATGCGGTGTATATAGGTGCACCCCGTTTTGGAGCACGTGCTGCTGCTGGCAACTCACTGGAGGATATTAAGAAACTCTGTGATTATGCCCATCAGTTTCGTGCCAAGGTTCACGTGACGGTGAATACCATCATCTATGAAAATGAGATGGAGGATACGCTGAAGATGATTGCCGAGTTGGACCGTATTGGAGTGGATGCACTCCTGTTGCAGGATATGGGTGTTCTCTGGGATGTAAGAGCCAATCAACTATGGCACCGTGAATTGCATTCCAGCACGCAGTGTGATGCACGTTCTGCAGACAAGGTTGCCTGGCTGTCAACGCTAGGATTCGATAGAGTGGTCCTTGCCCGTGAACTTTCTCTTGATGAAATCAGGGAAATCCACAAGAAAAATCCTTCTACGCAGTTGGAGGTCTTTGTGCATGGTGCGCTTTGTGTTAGTTATTCGGGTGTATGCTATGCTTCGGAAAAATGTTTCGGCCGTTCTGCAAACCGTGGTGAGTGTGCTCAGTTCTGCAGAATGAAATTCAATCTCATAGATTCCAATGAAAATGAAATAGAGCATGAGCGTCATCTGCTGTCATTGAAGGATCTCTGCCAGATAGATCATCTGCAGGAACTTGCTGATGCGGGTGCAACTTCTTTCAAGATTGAAGGACGCCTGAAGGATGTAAACTATGTGAAGAATGTTGTGGCTGCCTATAGTCGGAAACTCGATGAGCTTGTTGCTGCCAATCCGGATAAGTATTGTAGAGCATCATTTGGTCGTGCTATCCATACGTTCCAGCCTAACTTGAAAAAGACATTCAACAGAGGATTTACCAACTATTTCCTCAATGGGCGACAGCCGGACATCGCTTCTTTTGATACACCGAAGGCGATGGGCGAGTATGTTGGTAAGGTCAAGGAGATTAGAGGTAATGTTTCCTTCAACGTGGCGACAGTGGCAAGTTTTGCCAATGGTGATGGTCTCTGCTTTATCAACGACGAGAAAGAGCTGGAGGGATTCCGCGTAAACCGTGTGGAAGGTAACCGACTCTATCCGCTTCGTATGCCGGAGCATCTGCGCCCAGGCATGGCTCTCTATCGTAATAATGACCAGGCTTTTGAGAATATTCTATCAAAGAAAACTGCGAGCCGCAAGATACCTCTCCACATCAGAGTTACGCCTCAGTATTCAGAATCCGGTGCTCTTCAGCAGGTGTTGATTGAGATTGGTGCTTCGGTTAATGTTCCTCAATTAGACTCAATGACTACAGAAGGCTTCTTGGAGAAGCATCTCTTTTACAAGATTGACGAGTATTCTTATGACTTTGAAGCACCGTTGGAATTGGCAAGGCGTCCGCAGGGTGATAACATCAGACTGCAGTTGAGCAAGATGGGTAATACGATATTTGAGTGTGATGAAGTGGTTCTTGCGGGTGATCTTGAGAATTATTTCATTCCAAATAGTGTTTTGTCTGAGATTCGTAGAGATTTGATCGAGACGGCGACAGAAGGAATTCAGAATATTGTAGATAGATCCTTGGTGAAAGGCGTGGTGGAAGAAATATTCTCTGCACCTTATCTGCTGAATCAGGCTGGTGAGCACGAGTTGAACCCGGAGGAGTTTGTATGGCAGCCTGCCTATGGCAAATGGCCATATCTCTATAATATCGCTAACCGCAGTGCTGAGCATTTCTACAAGGCGCATGGCATGAAGCATATTGAACCTGCATTTGAGGTTGGGCAACCTAAGGGGGAATCCCTCATCATGCAGTGCCGCCATTGCATCCGTTACTCTTTGGGCTATTGTGTAAAACGAGGAGGCAAGAAACCGCAATGGAAGGAGCCTCTGTTCCTGGAGCTGGGCGATGGCAGAAGATTCCGGTTGGAATTCAACTGTGCTGAGTGCCAGATGAATGTCTATAGCACAAAATAAAAACGAAACGGGTTTTGCAACCCAAAATGAAGAATGAGAATAAGACTGATGATAAGAATGATGGTATGTATGTTGGGCATCTGTTTGATGCTCAACAGCTGCTATCATCGTCATAACTCCCATCAACAGCATGCTGCCATGCTGGAGTACAGTGACCGTCAGTTGGATTCTATCTCATTCTCTACCACCCACCATTACACCAACAAATATAACTTTATGGTGTTTAAGGATTCTATCCATTTGATGCGACAGCAACCTGAAGAATTGGTGAGTGGTCTTTCGGTAGATTCATTCTCTGTCAAAAAGAACCAGCTTCTGGTTGTGACAGATATCCGTATGGTGCCACAAGACAGCATAGACTCTGTATGGGTGCAGCTTGCTACAGAAGATAACAGGTTTGGATGGAGCAGGGAATCGAGATTGCTTCCTCAGGTAGTACCGGATGATCCTATCTCTGAATTCATCATGACTTTCAGCAATGTCCACCTGCTCATATTCCTGGTGGTCATCGTAGTCATCACTTTGGCTTATCTGGTAAGAAAGGTATTTCATAGCAATGCCAAGATTGTGCATTTCAATGATATTGATTCGCCGTATCCTCTTGCTCTTGTGCTTCTGGTATCCATCTCGGCAGCCTTTTATGCCTGGATTCAGACTTTTGAACCAGAGATGTGGCGACAGTTCTATTTCCATCCGTCATTGAATCCTTTTGCGGTACCTAAGGTGTTGGGTGTATTTCTTGCCTTGGTATGGAGTATTCTCATTGTGGGACTGGCATGTGTCGATGAAGTTTATCATCGTCTTCCGTTTGGTGAAGCCCTGTTGTATCTGGGCGGTCTGGCAGGTGTATGTGCACTCGATTATATCATTTTCAGTGTTTCCACCTTATATTATATAGGCTACATCCTGCTGGTGGCATACATTTGGTTTGCCGTCAAGTCCTATCGCAGGGGGAATTCCTAATAAATAAGGATTTTGGGTGTCAGGAAAAAGCTGTACCTTTGCACCCGTTATGAAAAAAGATATAATTAATAGGAAAATGATTGCATTGGCGCTGGCTTCTTCAGTTGCGCCAATCTCCTTGTGGGCTGGCACAGGCAATGTCTTGTCCCTTGATAATAAACGAGTTGATAACACTGATTTCAAAGTATTCACTGATAGCAGTAAGGTTTTTGATATCGATGAAGTGGTTGTGGTTTCACAACCGAAAGAGAACGTTCGCCTTCGCCAGCAGTCACTCAGCAGTACTTCTGTTGGTGGATTTCAGATACAGAAACTAGGCACCCGCGATTTGCGCGAGCTTTCTAGTTATATCCCTAATTTTGTAATGCCAAACTATGGCAGTCGTCTTTCCAGTGCTATGTATGTGCGTGGCATTGGCAGCCGAGTAAACAGTCCTGCGGTAGGTATCTATCTGGATGGCATCCCGGTAATGAGCAAGTCTGCCTTCAATCTTCATCATTATCAGACTTCCCGTATTGATATCCTGCGTGGTCCTCAGGCTACTCTCTATGGCCAGAACACAGAGGGCGGACTGGTGCGCATCTATTCCCGCAATCCGTTTGAATATGAGGGAACTGATTTGAAGTTGAGTTATGGTTCCCGATATTATAGAAATGTGGAGCTGGCTCATTATCACCGTATCAATGACCATCTGGCGTTTACGGTAGCAGCCTTCAATGATGCACAGAAGGGATTCTTCAGAAATACGAATACCGGCAACAGAGCCGACAAGTATGATGAGGCTGGAGGAAAGATTGTGCTGAAGGCAAAGCTCAACAGAGGATGGAACGTAGATCTTCTTGCCAACTATCAGTATGTTGACCAGAATGGTTTCCCTTATGGCAAGCTGGATTTGGAGACAGGCAAGGCTTCGCTTCCTTCCACCACCTTCGACGGAACCTATTTGCGCCATTCCTTCATCTCAGGTGTTACCGTGAATCATACAGGGGCAGATTATAGCTTTGCTTCTACCACAAGCTATCAGTATCTGAAGGATAAGATGAATATGGATCAGGATTATCTTCCTGCCGATTATATGAGCATCCTGCAGGAGCAGCTTCAGAACTCGCTTACCCAGGAATTTACCTTGAAGAGTAATCGCGCTGTGGGCGGTTTCTGGAATTGGACTGCGGGTGGCTTCTTCTCTTATCAGTGGCTGAAGACCAATGGACCGGTCTTCTTCAATGAGGGTATGACCCAGCCTATCGGCAATGCTATCCAGAAGCAGATGTATAATGCGATGCTCAATGCGATGGCACAGAAGATGATGGCACAGGGTATGCCGGAAATGGCTGCCAAGGCTGTTGCTGCCAAGGCTATAGAGAAGGCTGGAGGCGTATCCATGAATGTGGATATGGGTGCTCCGGGTTTGTTTCATACACCTCAGTGGAACCTGGGATTCTTTCATGAGAGCAACTTCAATATCACCGATCGCCTTACTGCCACCTTGGGCTTGCGTTATGACTTGATGCATACTGCCATCCATTATGATGCCAGTGCCTATATGCAGATGACTGCCAATGTAATGGGAAAGTCGGCTACCTATGTCTTGGATTCTTCGCTGGATCATGAAGTAAGTGACGATTATGGCCAGCTTTTACCGAAATTCGGACTTAATCTGAAGATTGATGAGCTGGGCAGTAATGTGTATGCTACTGTAAGCAAGGGCTATCGTGCAGGTGGATATAATATCCAGATGTTCAGCGATGTGCTACAGACCGAACTGAATGCCAATCGTAATCAGGCAATGCGTGGGGATTATCATATTCCGCATACCGAGGAGGATTATCAGCGTATTGATAAGACCATCGCCTACAAGCCGGAGACTTCCTGGAATTATGAGGCAGGTGCTCATCTGAATCTCTTCGATCACATGCTGCATTTTGACTTGAGTGCTTTCTATATGAAGGTGACCAACCAGCAGCTCTCTGTCATGGCGGGCAATTATGGCTTCGGACGTATGATGGTGAATGCCGGAAAGAGTCACAGCTGTGGTATTGAAGCAGCTTTGAGAGGACAGCTTTTCGATGGAAAATTTGATTGGGCTATGAGTTATGGTTATACTCGCAGCAAGTTTGATAAGTATGTGGATGGAGAAGGCGAGGATGCTGTGGACTATAAAGGCAAATACGTTCCTTACGTGCCACAGCATACAATGGCTGCGATGGCAGACTATCGTCTCACAGACTGGCTGACTCTCGGTGCAAATGTGAATGCACAAGGCAAGACCTATTGGGACAATGCAAATACTTACTCTCAAAAGCTGTATGCAGTTTTGGGAGCACATATGGATTTGAATTTCAAGGCTTTCAATGTTAGTTTCTGGGGTAGAAATCTCACAGACACCAATTATAATACCTTTGCGGTAGATAATTCAGCTACAGGCACGAAAGAATATTTTGCCCAGCGAGGCAATCCTTTCCAATGTGGTGTGGATGTGAGATTCCATTTCTAGTAATTGCTATTCGTTATTGTCGTATCCGTCTGGGATTTTCTTTCCCAGAGCGAGAGCGGCAATGACTTTAGCCCCCGATTTTTCTAGTTTTTCAGCAAATCTAACAATTGATCCTCCAGATGCAATAATGTCATCGAAGAGGATCACTTGTTTTCCCTGAAAGAATGTTTCATCTATATGAAGTGTATCCACTTCATCTCCATCCTCATCTTTTGTAGTTGTGAAACAGAATGCGTTGTAGGCATTCTGCATACCTGTTGCCGCACATACCTGTTCGCTGAACTTGCGGAATCTGCGCTCAGTATGCTTTCGGGTTGAGGCTGGTAGGCAGACCAGAGTGAGTTGTGAAAGGGTAGGGAGTGAGTTTGTGGCTCCCTCTTTTTCAGAGAATACCGCTTTTAGGAAAGAAGACACCAGGTCGATGGCCTTATCGACAGCTTGCTGGTGGTCTATCTCGGTAGTGAGTTCCGAGTTACCCTTGAAGTTGACGATGAGGTCGCGCTTTTCCCATTCTTCTGCTGAAAGCTCGAAGGTGCCGAACGCGCTGAAAGCAGCGTAATCTACTAGCCAATTGTAGTGAAGGCCATTGCTGAGGCAAGGCCATGATGCGATGTTAATGCTTTTTTCTGCCATAGACAAGATGTTTATAATCGTTCTTCTTTATACTATTCTTGAATAGATATTGCTTCCGTTGTCTTTATAGATCAGTACAAAAGTATGAATATTTTTTGAAATGTCGGCATAAAATAGCTTTTTTTTTCATTTTAGACTATTTTTTAGCAGATTCTACTTTGATTTTAACAAGATTTCTAGTAACTTTGCACCCCGAAACCGGATAGGCTTCACGTTTATGGTATGAATAATCATGATTTTAAAAAAACAACAAATGACGAGAAAAACAAAAATGCATGAATTGCGCGACTACATCATTATCGGTCTGGCAATGATAGAAGGTAGTATCGGACTCAATTTATTCCTCCTCCCTAATCATATCACGATGGGTGGAGTAGGCGGTATCGCCTCTATCTTCTGTTGGGGATTTGGCATTCCTGCCTCGGTCACTTATCTGGCGCTCAACGTATTTTTGCTGTTGATTGCATTCCGTATCCTAGGTTGGAAATTCTGTGCCAAGACGATTTATGGTGTAGCTATCTTTGCTGCGGTGACTCGCTTCATAGAGATTCATACGGTAGGTATGACTCCTTTGCTTCACGATCAGCCTTTTATGGCGACAGTTATCGGTGCCTTCTTCATGGGAAGCAGTGCTGGATTGGGTCTGGGATGTAATGGTTCTACCGGAGGTAGTGATACGGTGGCTGCAATGATCAATAAGTACTATAACATTTCTCTGGGACATGCCATTATGATTTGCGACTTGCTCATCATTACCAGTTCTTATCTGGTGCTTCGCTCCTGGGAAATGGTGATTTATGGCTATGTCTGCCTCTTCGTGATGTCTATCACAGTAGATCATGTGGTGAATGCCATGCGCCGTTCGGTACAGTTCTTTATCATTTCTGACAAGTATCTGGAGCTGAGTGCTGCCATCAATACGACAGCCGAACGTGGATGTACGGTAATGGATGGTCATGGTTGCTATAGCGGCAAGGATGTTCACATGCTCTTTGTGCTGGCTAGACAGAGAGAATCGCAGAAGATATTCCGCCTGATTGATGAGATTGACCCTACTGCATTTGTGAGTCAGAGTTCTGTAATCGGTGTGTATGGTGAGGGATTTGATAGATTTAAGGTGAGCAAGAAGATTTCCTTGTCTAAAAAATAAGTTCGACCTGTACGGTTGAATTTACCCAATACGCCCTGAAAGGGCAGAAGCTCCTAGCCCAGGGCATCGCCCTGGGTAATTATGAACGCAAAACCGTCGCCCTGTAAGGGCAAAAGCTTTAAAAAACAGGCAATAAACAAAGCTTTTGCCCTTACAGGGCGTCTTGTTGATTGCTATTATACCCAGGGCGGTGCCCTGGGCTAGGAGCTTTTGGGCTTTCAGCCCGTTTCAACCATACTGTTCGCATTTTTTTTGTTCAGGTACCTGCTGATACTGTCCTGTTCGTTTTTACTTCTTTCTTTCTGTTTCCTTAATGTAGCCGTGTCGGTAAGCATAGAGAAGTTCCTGGAGATCTTCTATCTGCTTGCGTAAATCCTGACCGATATCTGTATCTGCTACGAGCATTCTTCGATTGCTCATTTCTACAATCTGGGTGGTACTCTTGATGTCGGTACCGCGTGTGATGGCATCCTCGGCACTTGTGAAAGGTTCGTGCTGTACGAGCTGGAAACCGCGAGAGTGATAAACCAGAGTGTAACCTGCTATACCCGTCTCGTTATGGTAAGCTTTGGAGAAACCACCATCAATCACCATCAGCTTTCCGTTTGCCTTGATAGGATTCTCTCCCTTTAGGGTTCTTACCGGAACGTGACCGTTGATGATATGGCGATTCTCGCCCTTCAGCCCGAAGGCATCCATGATATGGTCTATCACCTTCTCGTCATCACGCAGCTTGAAGTAGTAGCCCTTTTCCTCTTTGTGGGTTTCCTTGTCGGCGATAAAATATCGCTCGAAGGTTGCCATCTTGCTCTTATCGAAGAGTGGACTGTCTGGACCACACCAGAGATAGAGAAAGTAATCGATGGCATACTGTTTCTCGTCTGGGTCGGAATCCTGCTGGAATGCCGTGCGAATCTGCATTCCGGTATGATGCATCAGTTCCTTGCCGCTATACTTTTCTCCAGGACAAATCTCTACCTCTTTCAATGTTCCGTCTTCGTTGAGTGGACAGGATGCATGGAAGAGCAGGTTGTTGTTGAAGATGGCATACATACAGCCATGCTGCAGCATGGTTCTGATATGCTTGTGCAGTTTCTCGCATACCATAAATGAATGGTGCAGCTTCTGTATCAGGATTTCTTCTTCCTCGCTGAGCTTGTTCGGATTCTGAGGGTCGATGGTAGGGAAGTGGCATGTGGACATTTCGTATTCCTTGCCATCAATCTCTACGGTTCCCTTTTCGTAGTTTACGTACTCAAAGAGTCGTCTGCTGTCCATTTTCCATTCTGGATGCTTGGCGATGAGCTGACCTTCTATCTTGAATTGTATCACGGCAATAGCCTTGTGCATCAGAGATGTGAGTCGCTTGGTCTTGTCATCCATAGCGGCTGCACCACCTGTCATCTTTGGCAGGAATTCTTCGCAAGGATCATCGCCGTAGGTATCCATCGCAAAGGTTGCCAATGGAATGAGGTTGATGCCGTAACCCTCCTCCAGGGTGGCGAGGTTGGCATAGCGCAGCGACAGTCGGATGACATTGCAGATACAGGCATCATTGCCGGCAGCGGCTCCCATCCAGAGTACGTCGTGGTTGCCCCATTGAATATCCCAGCTATGATAGTGGCGCATCTTGTCGAGAATGATGTGTGCTCCTGGTCCGCGATCGTATATGTCGCCGAGTATATGAAGCTGGTCGATGGCGAGTCTTTGTATCACATTGGCAATGGCTACAATGAAATCGTCAGCACGTCCTGTAGAGATGATGGTATCTACGATGACATTCACGTATGCAGCCTTGTCGTGATCTTCCGTATGCTCGTGCAAAAGCTCCTGTATGATATAGGAGAAATCGCATGGCAGTGACTTGCGTACCTTGGAACGGGTGTACTTGCTTGACACATCACGGCAAACTGCCACCAGCTGGTGAAGGGTGATGTGATACCAGTCGTCTATATCTGATTCTCTTTGCTTTACCTGCTCCAGTTTCTGTTCCGGATAGTAGATCAGGGTGCAGAGTTCACGCTTGTCCTGTTCACGCAGGGTGTTGCCGAAGAGTTCGTTCACCTTACGCTTGATATTGCCTGATGCATTTTTCAGTACGTGCAGAAAGGCCTCATACTCGCCGTGAATATCGGCGAGGAAATGCTCTGTGCCTTTCGGCAGATTGAGAATAGCTTGCAGATTGATAATCTCCGTGCTAGCCTCAGCTATGGATGGAAACGACTGTGCGAGTAACTGCAGGTACCGCATGTCGTGATTGATATCATACTGTTTCATATTCGTAATCCTTAATGTTTGCGTCATTGTTTGCGTCAATAATTGATAATTCTAATGTTAACTGCAGAAACACACCATTTCTGTTGATAAGTTATATTTCTGATGCAAAGTTACAGCTTATTCTTGAAAATAAAAAATCTTTCGGCATATTTTTTCGGAAATATTTTGTAGTTTCACTTTTTTGCATTACTTTTGCAAACGTGTAGGATGATAAGTCCGGTATCGGAATCGATTTCTGCCGGGCATCAATCCTCGCTTTCATATAAATAAAGATAATATCAATTATTCAATAGACTAGCAATATGAAACAAACAATTTTGGTAACTGGCGGCACTGGTTTTATCGGTAGCCACACAACAGTAGAGTTGCAGCAAGCAGGCTACAACGTAGTAATCGTAGATGACCTTTCAAACTCAAAGATTGAGGTTCTTGACGGTATCGAGAAGATTACAGGTATTCGTCCAGCTTTCGAGCAGGTTGATCTTCGTGACAAGGCTGCTACAGAGGCTGTGTTCCAGAAGTATCCTGCTATCGAGGGTATCATTCACTTTGCTGCCAGCAAGGCTGTAGGTGAGAGTGTACAGAAGCCTTTGTTGTACTACCGCAACAACCTGGTTTCGCTCATCAATCTGCTTGAGTTGATGCCAAAATATAACGTTAAGGGTATTATCTTCTCTTCTTCTTGCACCGTTTACGGTCAGCCTAAGCCAGAGAACTTGCCTGTAACTGAGGAGGCTCCTCATCAGAAGGCTACTTCTCCTTATGGTAATACCAAGGAGGTGAACGAGCAGATCATCGCAGACTATATCCATAGCGGTGCTAACATCAAGAGCATCGTCTTGAGATACTTCAACCCAATCGGTGCTCATCCATCTGCAGAGATTGGTGAGTTGCCAAACGGTGTGCCAAACAACCTGATTCCTTACGTAACTCAGACTGCTATGGGTATTCGCAAGGAACTCACCATCTTCGGTAACGATTATGATACTCCTGATGGAACCTGCATCCGCGACTATATCTATGTAGTTGACCTCGCCAAGGCTCACGTTTGCGCTATGGCTCGTGTACTTGACAAGGAGACTGAACCAATTGAGTACTTCAATATCGGTACAGGTAACGGTAACTCTACTCTCGAAATCGTTGAGACATTCGAGAAGGCTACTGGCGTGAAGTTGAACTGGAAGTACGGTCCACGTCGTGAGGGCGATATCGAGAAGATCTGGGGCGATTGCACCAAGGCTAACGAAGTATTGGGCTGGAAGGCTGAGGCTAAGCTTGAAGATGTCTTGGCTTCTGCCTGGAAGTGGCAGCAGAAGCTCCGTGCCGACGGAATTATGTAATTACGGTTAAATATATATAAAAAGAAGGAACTTGGCATCTGGAATGATGGCAGGTTCCTTCTTTTTTTATATCTTTGCAGGAAAGTATTTTTTTACGTAAAAGAGCAGGAGTATGAATAAAAGTATACTTACCATATTGATGATGCTATGCATGATGTTTGCTGTGCCTATGGTTTCTTCGGCAAGGACAGGTGCTGAGGAAATGATAGACATGGAAGTGCAGAAGATTTCCTTGACTTATTCCGGAGGCGTGATGCATATCACCGGAGCCAATAGTCAGATAGTTACCATCTACAATCTGGCTGGTGTCGCCGTGAAGTCTTTCAGGGTAGAGGGACAGGACAAGCGCTTTAACCTTTCTCTCTCTGATGGTGTCTATATCATCAAGGTAGGAACCTCCTTTACGAGAAAGATTCTGGTTAGGCGTTAACTGTTGACTTCTTTTATCATTCATATACGTTTCGTGAAAATACTTAGATTTTTGCCATTCCTGCTCTGTTGGGTCATTCTGTCGTGTAAGCAGCATGAACCCAACGAAAATCAGAACTTGACGTTGGAATACTATCAGGAGCTGGTGAACCCAAATTATGCAATCAATTCTAAAAAGGTAAGGGGATTGATGGATAGCCTGATGAACAATGATTCGGGTTCTACTGTTGCCGACTTGCATACCAAGAGATATTATCGCAATCATGGAGGGTTCCTTTGGGTTGACCGCCATGGAATAGATCATCGTGCAGATACGCTGCTGACCTATCTGCAGAAGGTGGATGAAATGGGATTCAAGACTAAGCATTTCTATGTGAATCAGATTACTCAAGATCTAGAAAGACTCCACAGCTTGAATCTGGGGGAAGGCAACGAGGATATCAACCATGTGATGGCTCGTCTGGAATACAGGCTTACCAAGTCGTATTTGAGATATGTAGGCGGTCAGAGGTTTGGATTCGTCAATCCGTCATTCGTCTTGAATCGTCTAGACAGTATTGCTCCCAATCCATACGATTCCATCAAGCGACCAGTGAGATACCGTGGTCTTTTTGACGTGAAGATGCAGCATGCCAGTGATGCATTTTTTCATCTTGCTCTTCAGCAGTTGAGAAGTAGGGTGGAGGTTGATGGCGAAGAAACTGAGAAAAGCAGATTGGCGGCATTCTTGAAGGATGTTCAGCCAAAGTCTCCTTTCTATTATACGTTGCAGGAAAAATTGAAGTCGGAAGGTCTTGACAGAAATCAGAGAATGAAGATTCTTGTGAACATGGAGAGATGCCGGTGGAGGGAGGCTGACAGTCCTGCCAGACATAAGAAGTATGTGCTGGTTAATATACCATCTTTTCATCTTTATGCCATAGATGAGCAGGATACGCTTGCGATGAAGATTGGATGTGGCTCTACCAAGACCAAAACTCCGATACTGAACAGTTATATCAAGCGGATGGATCTGAATCCGAAGTGGTTTGTGCCTCGCAGCATCATGATCAAGGATATGGTGCATCATGCAGGGAATCCGGCTTACTTCAATGCGCGCAATTACTATATCTCTGATCGGTCAACGGGCAAGGAGGTAGATCCGGCTCAGGTTACAAGAGCCATGCTGCTTTCCGGTAAGTATGGTGTGGTTCAGCGTGGCGGAAAGGGAAATTCGTTGGGAAGAATCATTTTCCGTTTCGATAATAACTTCTCTGTCTATCTGCACGACACATCGAGCCAGGCTGTTTTCAGCCGGGAAGACAGAGACGTTTCGCATGGATGCATAAGGGTAGAGAAGCCTTTCGAACTCGCTAAATTCCTGCTTCATGAGAAAAACGAAAAGCTTATCCAGCGAATCAACTATTCGATGACAGCCGATTCTCTGAAGATTAAGAAATTAGTGGTCGGGTCTGTAAAGGTGGAACCGCAGATTCCGCTCTTCATCACGTATTACACGCTTTATCCATTTGCCAAGGGTGTGGTAAGCTATCCCGATGTCTATGGATATGATGGTGTGATATTTGAGCAATTAAAAAAATATCTATAGCCGGAAAGTAGGCAAGTAATAAGAATTAAAGAATTAGCTTTATTAAATCAGAAAACTTCATGATACTCAGTGATTCTGAACTGGTAGAGATGCTTCGGGAACCACGCACCCGGCGAGAAGGATTCGCAGTGCTGGTTAAGCAGTATAGTGAAAAACTATACTGGAAGGTGCGTCGTATCGTGCTCAGTCATGAAGATGCTAATGATGTTCTTCAGAATGTATTCATCAAGGTTTGGAGTAATCTGCAGAATTTTCAGGGAAAGTCTTCGCTTTCTACCTGGCTTTATCGTATTGCTGTCAATGAATCACTCGATTTTCTGAGAAAACAGAAATTGGCAGATAAAGTAAGTGCTGATGAAGATGTTTCCGTGGCATCCAGGTTGATGAGCGACGAATATTTTGATGGTGATGAAGTGCAGGCCAGGTTACAGGAAGCGGTGGCAAGATTGCCTGAAGTGCAGAGAACGGTTTTTAATCTTAAATATTTTGAGGAAATGAAGTATTCTGAGATGAGTCAGATTCTCAATACCAGTGAAGGTGCACTGAAAGCTTCTTATCATCTGGCTGTGAAAAAAATAACAGAATATTTGCATCTGTTTGATTAAACCTTGTGAGATGTAAATCGTCTATTCAAATAAAAGAAGAAAGGATATTGCAATATGATGAACGAAGAGAAAAAAATAAATGATATTTTCGGCAAGGAAAACCATTTCAAGGTTCCTGAAGGTTATTTTGATAACTTTGCAGAACAGATGATGGCAAAGATTCCTATGCAGAAATTTGATTCTCCTGAAGAAACTGATAAGGATTGTCAGGAGAATAAGGCTAAGTTCGTGCATTTAAGCCTCTGGAAACGTTTGCCTCTCAGAAAGATTGCTGCCGTCTTAGCCGTGACTGCTATGTTGGGTGGCGGTGTGCTTTACCAGCTTCAACAGTCAGAGAAGAAGCATCATGCAATGGCGCATAACGAAGCTCCAGCCATTGAGAGTTCACACGTCACAGATGGGGATGATGCAGCCTTTGAGCAGATGGCTGATTATACGATGATGGATAGTCAGGATTTCTATGCTCAACTTGTTGCGGAGAATTGATGTAGAATAGATTAAAAAAGACTTATAGATGAAAGAAGATAATAACAGCATGCATAGAACAAGACATCTAATCCAGATTGTTGTGTCAGTTCTTGTGATGACCATGATGGGGCTGACCTGTCATGCCGAGAATTCTCAAGGTCAGCGTCCGCCATTTGACCCGAAGCGTTTTGAGGCAGAATTGGAGCAGTATATCACAACCCATGCGAGCCTCACTCCGCAGGAAGCAAGTAAGTTCTTCCCGGTTTACCGCCAGATGATGAAGAAGATGCGTTCTTGTTTTGATGAGATGCGTAGGCATCATTTCGTTAATCCGGCAGACGAGAAAGGTTGTGCTGAGGCTATCCGCCGCCAGGACGAGTTGGATATCGAAATGAAGCTGGTGCAGCAGGAATATCATAACCGGTTTATGTATATCCTGCCTGCCAGCAAGGTGCTTAAGGTCATCAAGGCAGAAGAGAAGTTCCATCGTCAGGCGTTTCAGAGAGCCAGACAGTGGTGCAAAAATCCCCCCAAGCATGTGAAAAGATAATGTATAAAGTCGCAAAGGTGTTATTTATAGTAACATTTTTGCGATTTTATTTTGTTGTTTCCCCAAATTATAGTAACTTTGCACATCAGAAACAAAAATATATAATATAATAAGGTATGTACAGAACACAAACTTGTGGAGAGCTTCGTCTCTCTGATGCTGGCAAGGAAGTTACACTTGCCGGATGGGTACAGCGCTCAAGAAAGATGGGTGGTATGACATTCGTTGACTTGCGCGACCGTTATGGTATCACACAGTTGGTTTTCAACGAGGCAGATGATAAGGCCTTGTGTGATGCTGCCAATAAGCTGGGTCGTGAATATTGCATCCAGATCAAGGGTACAGTTAGTGAGCGACAGAGCAAGAATCCTAAAATGGATACTGGTGATATTGAAATCCTGGTAAAGGAACTGAATGTGCTCTCTCAGAGTCAGACTCCTCCTTTCACTATCGAAGATAATACTGATGGCGGTGATGATATTCGCATGAAGTATCGCTATCTCGATTTGCGCCGTCCTGCGGTTCGCAAGAATTTGGAGTTGCGTCATCGTATGTGTATCTTGATTCGCAACTTCCTCGATTCACAGAACTTCATGGAGGTTGAAACTCCTATCCTCATCGGTAGTACACCAGAGGGTGCTCGCGACTTCGTTGTTCCTTCTCGTATGAATCCTGGTCAGTTCTATGCTCTTCCACAGAGCCCTCAGACTTTGAAGCAGCTCCTGATGGTAGCAGGTTTCGACCGCTACTTCCAGATTGCAAAGTGCTTCCGTGATGAGGACCTCCGTGCAGACCGTCAGCCTGAGTTTACTCAGATTGACTGCGAGATGAGCTTCGTAGATCAGGATGATGTTATCGATCTTTTCGAGGAAATGGCTCGCCATCTCTTCAAGGAGATTCGTGGCGTAGAGCTTCCTAAGCTGGAGCAGATGACATGGCATGAGGCTATGCGCCGTTTCGGTAGCGATAAGCCAGACCTTCGCTTCGGTATGGAGTTTGTAGAGTTGAAGGATGCTTTCACAGGCAAGGGTAACTTCTCTGTTTTCGATGAGGCTAAATATATTGGTGGTATCTGTGTTCCTGGTTGTGCTGACTATAGCCGCAAGCAGTTGAACGAGTTGACCGACTTTGTAAAGCGTCCACAGGTAGGTGCCAAGGGTTTGGTATATATCAAGTATAATGCAGATGGTACAGTGAAGAGTAGCATCGATAAGTTCTACTCTCCAGAGGAGCTTGCAGAAATCAAGACGGTGATGGGTGCCAACGATGGCGATCTCGTTTTGATTCTGAGCGGCGACAATGCCAATAAGACTCGTATCCAGCTTTGCTCACTCCGTCTTGAGATGGGTGATCGTCTGGGCTTGCGTGACAAGAACGTGTTCAAGTGTCTTTGGATTATTGACTTCCCTCTCTTCGAATGGAGTGATGAGGAGCAGCGCCTGATGGCAACACATCATCCATTCACTATGCCAAATCCTGATGATATCCCATTGCTCGACGAGCATCCAGAGCAGGTTCGTGCCAAGGCATACGACTTCGTCTGCAATGGTATTGAAGTGGGTGGAGGTTCTCTCCGTATCCACGATACTCAGTTGCAGGAGAAGATGTTCGAGGTTCTCGGTTTCACGCCAGAGCGTGCTGAGGCTCAGTTCGGCTTCCTGATGAACGCCTTCAAGTATGGAGCACCACCTCACGCAGGTCTTGCTTTCGGTCTTGACCGCTTCGTGAGCATTATGGCTGGTCTCGACAGTATCCGCGACTGCATCGCATTCCCAAAGAACAATTCAGGTCGCGACGTGATGCTTGATGCTCCTTCAGAGCTGGACCCAAAGCAGCTTGATGAGCTGGAGATTAAGCTTGATTTGAAGGATT
Organism: Prevotella sp. AM23-5; assembly: GCF_003473645.1. NCBI lineage: Bacteria > Pseudomonadati > Bacteroidota > Bacteroidia > Bacteroidales > Prevotellaceae > Prevotella > Prevotella sp. AM23-5. Next base: position 103,051 of record NZ_QUCG01000002.1, read on the forward strand.
AATTATCAATTGCACCGCATTTATCTTGATGTAAGTCAAAAAATGCGGTGCAACTTCTTGTGTACAAGCACTTTTCTGCTTTAAAATGCTAAAATTTAAATTATTTTTTTTAATTTTGCAACAGAATAATTAAGGAAATGCTTACGAAACAAACATTTCTCAGAACAAATTATTACTAAAGACATGGTAGAAAAGAAAGCAACAACTAAGACAGCTGCCAAGAAGACAGCTACTAAGAAGGCTACAGCAGCTAAGACTGCTACAGCTACAAAGAAGACTTCTACAGCTAAGAAGGAAGTTATCTATTTGACTGCTGAGAACGCAGGTTTCCGTGCTGGTGATGTTTACCAGGCATTGGCTGCAGCAGAAAAGTCTCTCTCTTTGGAGGAGATTGCAAAGCAGGCAAAGATTAGTGTTGAGGATGCTATCCTTGGTATCGGATGGCTCTTCAAAGAGGGTAAGATTAAGGAAGAGGACAACAAGGTAGCTCTCGCTTAAATAAGAACCTTAAGAGCCGCAGTTTCTTAACTTAGTGGAAGAAACTGCGGCTTTTCTGTTTTTTATTCACTTTTCTTCCTGTTTACACTTCTTTCTATTCACTCTTCTCTGTCTTTATTCAAATTTCTTTTCATCATAACCATCTAGCATAATTTATATGAAATTAGAACAAGAAATATTCAACGTTTTGGTACAAGCTGGCAGTCAAGGTCTCAAATTGGAGAAGATTGTCCGCCATGTTTATAATTCTTGTAACTCGATTTTTACCCCTCTAGATTATAAATATGTGTATGGTTTTGTTTCTCAGTATCTTATTAAGAATTCCAAGAATCCAAGTTCTATCATAGAGAAAGGCAAGGGATATGGAGTTTACCGTATCAACTATAAGAGTTCGGCTATGCAGCAGCTGATGCTTGATTTCTCTTCTGCCTCTATACAGAAAGAGGAGGATGACTGCGAGAACAGCAAGCAATCGCAGGAGCTTGATCTCTTTGGTAATTGATAGAAGTCTGGTAAGTTATCTAACTAAGTTACGTTATCTAACTAAGTTAGTTACGTTGTCTAATGAAGTTAGTTACGTTATCTAACGAAGCTATGTAAGTTATCGAAAGGAGCAATAGAAGTTGTTTGAAGAAGCAATGGAAGTTGTCTGAAGAATTAATTCTTGTTTTCGGGTTCGTAGGCTTTTCCAACCGCACAACAGCTGATGTGCGAGTGGAACACACCTGTTGGGCACCAACTTATTTGATTGCTTTTTTATTGGGGGGAATCTATCAGTTTGTTCGTATTATATTTGTATGATGAGTAATGGAATGAGCATTTCTATCAAATGCATTTCTATACTTTAGGTTTAGTAATAACAAACAATTTTAAATAACGGACAAATGGCTAGAAGATATTTATTAGGTTTTGATGTTGGTTCAAGTTCTGTAAAGGCATCTCTTACAGATGTTGATAGTGGTGAGATTGTTGCTTCTGCATTCTATCCTGATCATGAAGCACCTATCATGGCAGTAAAGGCAGGATGGGCTGAACAGGATCCGCAAATGTGGTGGGACAATGCCAAGTTGGCTCTCAAGAAGATTATGGTGGAGTGTGGTGCCAAAGGTGAGGATATTCTTGCTATTGGTATTTCCTATCAGATGCATGGTCTGGTTTGTGTGGATAAGAACCAGCAGGTTCTGCGTCCATCTATCATCTGGTGCGATTCCCGTGCAGTTCCTTACGGCGAGAAAGCGTTCTATGATTTAGGTGAGGATCTCTGCTTGCGTAATCTGCTCAATTCTCCAGGTAACTTTACCGCTTCCAAACTGGCATGGGTCAAGGAGAATGAGCCTGAGCTTTTCGATAAGATAGATAAGATTATGCTCCCTGGTGATTATCTGGCAATGAAACTTTCCGGTGAGGCTCAGACTACTATCAGCGGACTTTCTGAAGGTATGATGTGGGACTTCAAGGCAAAGAAACCAGCCAAGTTCCTGCTTGATTATTTCGGATTCGATGAGAGTATGCTCGCAGATATAGTTCCTACCTTCTCAGTTCAGAGCGTAGTCTGCAAGGCTGCTGCCGAGGAACTTGGCCTGAAGGAGGGAACTCCTATCTCTTATCGTGCAGGTGACCAGCCTAATAATGCTGTCAGCCTGAACGTGTTCAATCCTGGTGAGATTGCCAGCACCGCAGGTACTTCCGGAGTTGTCTATGGTGTGCTCGGTGAAGTCAATTACGATCCAAAGAGTCGTGTCAATACCTTCGCACATGTTAACTATACAACGGAACTCGACCGTCTGGGAGTGCTGCTTTGTATAAATGGTACAGGTATTCTGAATGCTTGGGTACATCGTAACATCACGCCAGATGTAAGCTATGCAGATATGAACGATATGGCAGCAGGTGTGCCTATTGGCAGCGACGGCGTGAAGATTATTCCTTTTGGAAATGGAGCAGAGCGCGTATTGGAAAATCGTGAAGTAGGCTGTTCTATCCGTGGCTTGAGCTTTACCAAGCATAATCGTGCCCATATCGTAAGAGCTGCACAGGAAGGTATCGTGTTCAGTTTCTGCTATGGTATGGAGATCATGCAGCAGATGGGTATGGATATCAAGAAGGTTCATGCTGGAAAGGCAAATATGTTCCTCAGTCCTCTGTTCCGTGATACCCTGGCTGGTGTGAGTGGTGCAACCATCGAGCTTTACGAGACCGATGGTAGTGCTGGTGCTGCCAAGGGAGCTGGTATCGGTGCGGGTATCTATAAGGATCATGATGAGGCATTTGCATCTCTTAAGAAATTGGCGGTAATTGAGCCTGATGAGGCAAATCGCAGTGCTTATCTTGAGGCTTATGCTGACTGGAAGGCTGAACTTGGAAAGCTCTAAGTTTTGCATTGATACGGGAAGTGCTCGAATAACACGAGTTTTTTCAAAATATGGTAAAGGATGGAATAATTTTCCATCCTTTATTTGTTTAAACCAATTATTTTTATTACTTTTGCGGAATATTATATAAAAAGGTATAAATATGGCTCATAAAAATAATCATTTGGTAATTATGGCAGGTGGAGTAGGCAGTAGATTCTGGCCTATGAGTACCGTGGACAAGCCTAAGCAGTTTATTGATGTCTTAGGAACAGGTCGTACTCTTTTACAGCTTACATTCGATCGTTTTGAGGGTGTTTGTGACCCGGAGAATGTTTGGGTAGTAACCAATAAAAAGTATGCAGCCTTGGTTCACGAGCAGTTGCCTGAGATCCCTGAGGGTAATATTCTGCAGGAACCATGCAGAAGAAACACAGCTCCTTGCATTGCCTATATCAGTTGGCGAATCAAGGAAAAGGATCCTCATGCAAATATTGTTGTATCTCCTTCTGATCATATCGTTACCAATGCCAACGAATTCAGAAGAGTGATAACATCTGCTTTGAAGTTTACTGGTGAGACTGATAGCATTGTTACTTTGGGAATGAAGCCTACCCGCCCAGAGACAGGTTATGGCTATATTCAGGCAGATCTCCGTACCCCTTCAGCCCGTAACAAGGAAATCTTCCGTGTTGACCATTTCAAGGAAAAACCAAATTTGGAGACAGCTACTCAATATGTTCAAGATAAGAGTTTCTTCTGGAATGCCGGTATCTTCGTGATGAGTGCCGCAACCATCGTCAATGCCTTCCGTGTTTACCAGCCAAGCATTGCCAAGATATTCGAGAGTATGCGCAGGATTTATGGTACAGACAAGGAGCAGGCTGAAATTGATCTGCGTTATCCTGAGTGCGAGAATATCTCTGTTGACTATGCTATCATGGAGAAAGCGGAGGAAATCTTCGTGATGCCTGCCGACTTTGGATGGAGTGACCTCGGTACATGGGGAAGTCTCCTGGCACAGAGCCATAAGGATATGTATGGCAATGCGCTGATTGGAGATAATATCCAGATGGTGGAATCCAAGAACAATATCGTTCATACCATGAATGAGAAGAAGGTTGTTATCCAGGGCCTGGATGGCTATATTGTAGCAGAGGAAGACGGAACTTTGCTTATCTGCAAATTGTCTGAGGAACAGCGAATCAAGATTTTCTCAGGTAGTGAGAAGTAATGATTGATATCTATATATACAAAAAACTCTCCATTGAAGGTTGAACCTCAATGGAGAGTTTTTTTGTATATATGTGCTTCTGAAAGAAGTTTATTTCTTCTTGATACCCTTATAGGCAATAAAGGCTACGATGACTACAGCCAATGCTAAGATGACATAACCAATCTCGTGGCTATATTGTACAGCCTGTTGATAAACGTCATGAGTCGTCTTATAATCGGTGTATTTGTAGATACCCCATCCGATGGTTGCCAAAACAGTGTTCCATACACCTGCACCGATAGTGGTGTAGAGCAGGAACTTGCCCACGTGCATTCCGGCAAGTCCTGCAGGAATACTGATGAGCTGACGAACGGCTGGTACCAATCTTCCAAAAATGGTAGAGGCTGCACCATGCTTGCGGAAATACTCCTCAGCTACTTCCACCTTTTGGCGGTCGATCAGGCACATGTGACCGATTCGGCTATCAGCAAAGCGATAGATGATAGGGCGACCTACCCATTTAGCCAAATAGTAGTTGATGAGGGCACCCAGGTCTGCACCGATGGTAGCAAACACGATGACCAGAATAAACGACATTCCGCTGTTTGGATCCATAGCTTTCCAGGCTGCAGGTGGAACAACCACCTCAGATGGAAAAGGAATGAAAGAGCTTTCGATTGCCATAAACAGTGCAACCACCCAATAATTCAAGTTATCCAGAATCCAAAGAAAAAGATCTGCAGTATTCATAATTATTAATTATATTACTTATTCTGCTTTGCCCAGGTATCCTTCAAGCCCACTGTCTTGTTGAATACTGGCTTCTCGTCTGTTGTGTCGAGATCAGCCATGAAGTAACCGATGCGCTGGAACTGGAGATACTCTCCCGGCTTCTTGGTTGCAGCATACTCCTCTACATAGCATTCCTTGAAATCGTGGTAGCTCTCTGGGTTGAGCAGTTCACGGAAGTCGCGCTCGTCAGCAGATGGATTTTCGATGGCGAAGAGACGGTCGTACTCGCGTACTTCTGCCTTTACGCAGTGGTCGGCAGATACCCAGTGAAGAGTACCTTTTACCTTGCGGTTGGCACCTTCCATTCCGCTCTTGCTGATAGGGTCGTATTCAGCCTGAATCTCTGTGATGACACCGTTCTCGTCCTTGGTACAGCCTGTACACTTCACGATATAGGCATTCTTCAAGCGAACTTCCTTTCCAGGAGTCATACGGAAGAACTTCTTTGGAGCATCCTCCATAAAGTCGGCACGCTCAATCCAGAGGTTCTTTGAGAAGGTAATCGTATGTGTGCCATCTGCCTCGTTCTCTGGGTTATTGATTGCCTCCATCTCCTCGCTCTCACCCTCTGGATAATTGGTGATGACGAGTTTCACTGGGTCGAGTACGGCACTTACACGGCAAGCCTTTTTGTTCAAGTCCTCACGAACTGAAGCCTCCAGAAGAGCCATGTCATTGAGGGCATCGAACTTGGTATAACCGATGCTGTCGATGAACATGCGGATACTCTCAGGTGAATAACCGCGGCGACGCATACCGCAAAGTGTTGGCATACGAGGGTCATCCCAGCCATTTACCAGGTGCTCATCTACCAGAGTATGGAGCTTACGCTTGCTCATTACTGTATAAGTGAGGTTCAAGCGGTTGAACTCAATCTGGCGAGGACGGTTATCGTTCAATACGTCATCGCTGCCATCCATCTCCTTCAGGAAGTCGACGAACTTGTCGTAGAGTGGACGGTGAGGAACAAACTCCAAGGTACAGATAGAGTGGGTAACACCCTCGAAATAGTCGCTCTGTCCGTGTGCGAAGTCGTACATTGGATAAGCGTGCCACTTGGTACCTGTACGGTGGTGAGGAGTCTGGATGATGCGGTACATGATTGGGTCGCGGAAGTGCATGTTTGGATTAGCCATGTCAAGCTTCGCACGAAGTACCATACTTCCTTCTACAGCCTCAGGAGTGTTCATTTTCTCAAAGAGGGCAAGGCTTTCCTCAATAGGACGGTCGCGATATGGGCTGGCAGTACCAGGGGTAGTAGGAGTACCCTTCTGGGCTGCAATTTCCTCTGCAGTCTGCTCGTCGACATAAGCATGTCCCTTCTTGATCATCCATACAGCAAACTCCCACAACTTCTCAAAGTAGTCTGAAGCATAATAGATGTTGCCCCACTTAAAGCCGAGCCACTGTATGTCTTGGAGGATATTTTCTACGTATTCGTTGTTTTCCTTACTTGGGTTGGTGTCATCAAATCTGAGGTTGCAGACACCCTTGTATTTTTCGGCTACACCGAAGTCCATGCAGATGGCCTTGGCATGACCGATGTGAAGATAGCCGTTAGGCTCTGGTGGAAAACGGGTCTGGATTCGACCAGCGTTCTTACCTTCCTTGAGGTCTTCCTCAACCAACTGTTCTACGAAAGAGATGCTCTTTGTTTTCTCCTCGATTTTGTTTTCTTCATTAATTGCCATATTCTATAGAATTACTTTATTATTTTCTAAAACCAGTATTTTTCTCGTTTGATGGTGCAAAGATACAAATTTTATTATAAGTACGGAAATTCTTTGGCTCGAAATTTAAGAAGAAATGTAGGAAAGTAAGAAAAAATGTTTTCTGAGGGGGAAAATATAGTGAATAACAGTTAAAGAAAGCGCCCAAAAATACAAAGAAAGCGCCTCCACACCATGTGGGGGCGCTCAGCTTATGATGAATATGTATCAGATGGAAGAATTACTTCTTCTCTTCTACTGCCTTTCTGTAAGTCTCGTTCTTAACGATGAGAGTTCCTTCTTCGGTATCAACAGATACCATGTCTTTTACTTCTGCATCAAGACCCTTGCGGATGAGGTTGATGCTGGCAGATGGACCCTGTGGCTTGACATCCATATCCCACTTGAAGTAGTCCTTGTCAAGACCAGTGGTCTTTACTGTAAAGTCTGCGTTGACAGTAATGATGCGCTTTCCGTCAGCACTCTTGTATTCACCAGCAACAGCCTGCTGGAATGCTGAGTCTGTAACCACCTCTTCTACCTGAGCTGCAGGGGCAGCAGCTGGTTTCTTTTCTGTGCATGCTGTGAAGGCAAGCATACCCATGGCAATAGCCATCAATGTAAGTTTCTTCATAATCTTGATCTTTTAATTATTGATGTTTTGAAAATATTACTTTCTTTAGGATGTGAAAAGCATGATCAGACTTGTAGTAAACATTGTTGCTATGCTGATCAGTCCTACTGATATGGGGAGATAATCATACTGGATGTTTTTCTTGCCGTTCTGAAACTCCTGGGTGTATGAGCTTGCCCAACGGTTATAGGCATAGAATACAATCGATGCCATAACGAAGCCAATAAGAACTCCTACCAGCAAATCGCCAGGATAATGTACTCCCAGATAGGCACGAGAATATGTTACCAGTGCAGCCCAGAACGCCAGGAATATATTCAGCTTTCTGTTTCTTACCAGATACATGGCGAATATGGCTACTCCCCACGAGTTGGCGGAGTGGGAGGACGGAAATCCGTATCTGCCGCCCCGGTATCCATCAACCACGTGTACCATATAGGATATGGAGTTGTCCAGGTTGCTTGGACGGAGACGTCTTACCAATGGCTTGAGTAAGCCTGATGCTGTCTGGTCACAGAGCAATACGAGGAGCGCTACTGCTAGAATAGTGACTATCGTTACCTTCCAGTGGAAATTCTTAATCATCACGAAGATGAACGCTGCATAAAATGGAACCCATGTGAATCGGTTGCTCACCAAAACCATAAAGTAATCGAATAGTTCGTTGTGCATGCCATTGAAAAATAGCAATATCGTTGTATCTATCTGTTCCAGGTAATGAATGAGTTCTAGCATTGTTGCCTTTACTATTTTTGTTGATATTTATATTCTCTTTTTTACTGTCATTCAAGATGTTGCCTATTTCTTGGCTAAGTCATCGTATAGCTTCTGGAGATAGGCTTGACCTCGTTTCAGATTAAAGCCTTTTTCGCCTTTGTCATATACGATTCGCTTGGCTCTGTTGTCGTAGATGAGCGAGTTCTCTTCTGAAACAATACCAAATGCATCGTTCACCGCAAAGAATGCGAATTTAGGTGTGGCATCACTCATCATGTTCTTACTGAAAGTGAATTCCCTGTGCTCTACTCCCAGCTGACCGAGCAGGGTGGCTGCAATGTCATGCTGTGAACCGATGATGCCCACTTTCATAGGGCGCGAGATAGCTCCACCTGCCAGGATGAGTGGAATCTGGTAACGGCTACGGTCGTGGTCGTTCAGATTTTCCTTGTAACCTCCCACATGGTCTGGTACGAACACGATAAGCGTATTCTTCCATCTTGGCTGTTTGCGGTATTCCCTGACGATAGCACCCATTACGCTGTCGGTGTAGGCGAAAGCATTCAGACGCTTGTCTTTCAATCTGTGGTAAGGTACCTCGAAAGGTTCGTGGCTGCTGGAAGTCTGCAATATTCTCAGCATAGGACGCTTCTCATTCTGCTGTGCCTTGATGTCTTCCATCATTCTGGCTGCTACGATATGGTCTGGCACACCCCATTTGCTCAGCTTGTCTTCTATCGGGAAGTTGGCATCAGAAATGATATGCTGATAACCCTGAGAAACAAGATAAGAGCGCATGTTGCAGAAATCTGCATCTCCACCATAATAATAGGTGGTTTTGTAATTCTTGTATTTCGCCAGGTTGCGGGCTATGGATGGCAACTGGCTCGTCTTGCATGGATAGCGCATGATGCTGGTTGTGGGCTGTGCAGGATAGCCGCTCAATATGGAAACCATACCTCTGTCAGTGCGGAAACTGTTGGCATAGAATCGTGTAAACAGAATACTCTGCTGGGCGATGGAATCCAGGCATACGGCAACATCCTTGTATGAGCCCATGGATGGCATGATGTCGCTGGCAAAACTTTCCATGATGACAATGAGAATATCAGGAGTTCCCTTTTTGAAAGTTGCCTCATTGAGCAGAGGGTAGGTGTTCTCATCGCTTGTACTTGTCATCGTAGCGAATATCTTGTCAGCCTCTTTATCTTTCATGAAGCGATACTGTGAGGCGAAGTCCTCCTGGTGAGTAATCGATTCCAGGAGGCTGAACAGCGGATTCACGGCTGAGTGATTCAGATAGGCGTTCTGACTGTAGTATGCCTGTCCCGTGTTCATCGTAGAAACGGTGATGCCACCTCTGATAGGCAGGAAGAGTAAGCCTGTGAGCAGGAGGAGTATGATGGATGTACGGCCACGATGGCGGTCGAAGTCATCGAATCGATTTCTTTTACCACTTCCGAATCCTCCATATCCGTAGCTGTAGCGACTGTATTGCTGGCGTTTCTCGCCTCGCATTCGCAATGTGAACCAAACTCCAATGGTCAGAACAATCAATATGACAATTGAAAGAATCACTTGCCAGATGCTTACACTGGCGATGGCATCAGCCGGTGAAGTGAAGAAGTAGAAGAGTGGAGTACTGTCCAATGGATACTTCCAGTATGGATAAAGACTTGCGTTAAGCAGGAAACTGCAAGTGATGAAAAGTGAGGCAATTATGAAGTAGATGTTCATAATTGGTTTAACCAGCTCTCTTTTCAGCCATACCACGGCAATGGAAAGAAAACCAGGAATCACAGATAAGTAACCAGCCATCGATAAATCGAGTGGAAGTCCATGCCAGATAACGGCAGGCAACTCCGTGAAGATATTGTCGACAGGTTGTGTGGCAGAACCCTTTTCCAAAAAGAGGAACAGCGGCTTCTGCAAAACAAACAATACTACAAACGTAGCATAAGTCTTAACAAACCATATAATTTGCTTCATACGAACGTTGAACTTTTCTATATTTAATGTTTAAAATTTCTATATTAATAATGTATCTGTATGCAAAATTAGGAATAATTTTCGAGATAGACAATTATTTTTATAGTTTTTTTCAAAAAAGTGCCAAAAAATTTGGTAGTTTAATAATTTTGCCGTATCTTTGTTGTATTAATTTATTACGCATTATGGCTAAGTATAACATTCAACCCAAAAAAGAGAAGTCAGCAAGATATCAAACCTTGCTGAGTGAGGAGACTAAAGACCGCCTCCGTGATGAGATTATCCGTCTGATTGTAACGGAGAGAAAATACAAGGATCCTGAGTACAACTCTAAGAAGTTGGCTGAGGACCTGAGCACGAACTCTCGTTATATTTCAGCAGTGTGTGCAACTCGATTCCACAAGAATTATTCAGAGTTGGTTAATGACTATCGTGTGAACGATGCAATGTCGCTGCTCACAGATAAGCGCTACGCAAAGATGAGCGTGGAAGATATCAGTGAGATGGCTGGATTCAGCACTCGTCAAAGTTTCTATGCAAACTTTTACAAGCGTCTGGGCATAACTCCACGTCAGTATCGCCTCGAACATTCACAGCATAAATAACTGCGTCTTATAGAAGCAATGCCGCTCATATAAAAATGGCTGTACAGGATAGTTTCTTGTACAGCCATTTTTATTTTGTATTACAATCTATATTCGCTGGCATTTAAGAGAGATCATCATCTGACTTTATTTTCTTAAAAAATGCTTGAGCACCTTACTGGTTGTATTCTTTGATATCTGGCGTATCGCCTTGTCTCTGATCTGGCGCACACGCTCTCGCTTCAGCTGCAGGTCTTCTGCTATTTCTGCCAGTGTTTCATGGGCCATTCCTATACCATAGAACTTAGAGATGACTATGCGGTCGCGTTCTTCCAGTTCTCCAACGCAACGTTCCAAGTCGTTGAGCATCTGGGCGAAAGCTGTATTGTCGTCTGCCGGCTGGGCATCCTTGTTGATCAGGATGTCGAGTAGAGTGTACTTGTTTCCCTCACTGATAGGGGCATCGATGGAAACAGCTTTTGCTGCATTGCGTGGAGCATGCTTTTTCTGATCCTTTGGTACCCGATAGAGTGCAGCCTGCTTGTCGATTGTCTGCTGCATCGCCTTGCGAATGAAAGGGGATGCATAAGCCACAAACTGCGAACCGCGTTCGGCATCGTATTTTTGAGCTGCCGTGAGCATCGCCAAAGTTCCTTCGCTAACCAAGTCATCGAAGTCAACACCATTACCACGATAGTGGTTGGCTACCGATTTTACGTAGTTGATGTTATCGCTTACTAACTTATTGATTTCTTTCTCTGTCATATCTCCTTTGGGTCTTTTAATTCATGAATGATGTTTATGATGCAATTTTCTGCCGAGAGAAACTCTTGCGTGATTGCGTAGTGGCTCTCTCTACTGCAAAAATACAGAGAAATATTTGAAGAAACAAATTTTGCTCCCAAATATTTCTCATTTTAACATTCTGCAATACCTATTTGCATAGTCCGGCGTATGGACAATACTCGCAACGTTTCTTGTCGCAGGTAGGACGCAGTGGCAATGCGGGATTGTAGATGTCGGCAATCAGACTGCGGAGATGTGCCATGAAGTCTTCTTCATACGGTGTGATGTCTTCTATCTTTTCCCTGCCTAGTTTAAGGGTTGGGTCGTAGTCTTCTGCACCAGCATTCTGTATGAACAGCAAGCCTGGTGATACGGGATCCTGGGCAGAATTGTATCTTTTGCTGTTCTTGATGATCATCGAGTAGAGGAAAGCCTGCAGATAATAATCCGTATGCTTGCTCAGTGCCTGGGGAGCTGCCGAGAAAATCTCAGCTATATCCTTAGGATGGGTTGTCTGTGCTCTTCCCGTCTTGTAATCGATGACTCTGATGCGTTCAGAGATGTTCGATATAGGAGAAATGGCATCCAGACGGTCGATGAAACCACCGATCCTGAACTGCTTTTCGCCCCTGCTTGTGTTGACTTTCAGTGTATCTGAAACTACCAATTCCATACCGATGATGGTAAATGGTGTCTGGCGTCTGTCTATGGAGATGAGCTGTCGCAAATAGCTGGCTATTACCTCTTTGTTGATGAGTTGCAGACCGTTGTATTTCGGATGATAGTCGTTGTTGCCTACCTTGAAGAGCTCTTCTCTGAAGGCCTGATCTACCAGTCTATCTACCAGCATCTTATCCTTCATCGCCTGGTCCAGTATGTCTGCTGTGATGACGATTGGGCGGATGAGCTGCTGCTTTCCTTTCTCATCTGTCTGGATATCGCTCTTGCTGGCAAAGCCATAGTAGAAGAGTTCTGCTGCCCGATGGAAAATGTTTCCGAAGATGCGGTTATCTACTTCGTCTTCATCTATTTCATCCGGTTCCAGCAATCCCTTTACATATTTATAATAGAACTGCTTCTGGCATCTCTGGTATGTATTGAGAAAAGTAGGTGTGAGCATTCTCACGTCGTCAAGTACCTTCATCACTTCTTCGGTCTTTGGCTCTTCGTCGTATGCCGGGCGAAGGGGTTTCTGACCAGCGATGAGGGTCTTGCGAACGATAGGATGCTGACTTTCTACCATCAGCTGGAGCATGAATCTGCTCATCTCGCCCGATTGACCATCTTCCGTAGCATTGTTGTAGGTAAGCGTGATGTCGTGGGCACGCTGCAACATACTGTGAAAGTAGTAGGCAAAGATGGCTACCTTGTTTTCTACGGTGGTGAGACCGTAAGCTTTGCGCAGGGAGTAGGGGATGAATGAAGAATCGTTCACGCCCTTTGGAATTTTGCCTTCGTTGCAGGATAGAACCAGAATATGATCGAAATCGAGGTTTCTGGTTTCGAGTACACCCATTACCTGTATTCCTTCTGCCGGCTCGCCATGGAATGGTATGCTTGTGGTCTGGATGAGCTGCTGTATCAGTCGCTCCAGAGTGATGGTATCTACCTCTAGGTCGCCGGATGTGATGAGTTCCTGCAGACGGTTGAGTAGGGTGTAGGTGCGATAGAGTGATTCGTGGAATAGCGGATCATTCAAATCCTTTGCCTGGGTTCCTATCATGCGCAGAATATCAAGCAAGTAGCTGATGAGCTGCTTGTTGTAGCTGTTTTGCGTGGCTTCTGCCGTCTGCTCTTCCAGGTTTCTGAAAAGCAGAGAGAGTCCTTCGTCTCCATCCATACTGAGGAAATCGCGCGATGGGTAGAAGCGTTTCTGCTCTTCCAGCTTTTCAAGCAGGTCGGTATATCGAGAGCTGATGAATCTCGTATAGGGATGGCGCAATGCTGTGAGCACGTAATGAAGACGGTAGGTCTCGCTATGCTGTGGATGACCTATTCCCTGCAACTGGATGAGCTGCTGGATGAGACTGTAGAATGGTGTTTGCTGCAAAGGATAACCTATCGTGATATTGACGCTTTTCACCTCTTCCGGAAGTGAATGTATCACACTCTGCAAGAGGTTTTCGTCGCTCAGTACGATGGCTACATTGCGCCCCATCTTGTAGCGGTTGTGCTCCTTGAGCCAGGCGTTTACGTATCTGGCCTGGATGTTCTCTGTTGGTGCAGATATGTAGGTGATATCCTTGTTCTTCGACATGTTGTCGTAGATGTCTTTCTGCGGATAGCTGGCAAGTTCGTTGGGATAGTGCTTCAGATACTGACGGATGTAGTGGCCGGCTTCATTTTGTCCCTCCATATAGTACTTGTCGTAATCCCAGTAGAAAAGGGCTTTGCCCTGTTTCAGCAGTCGGTCGCATAGTGTCTGTTCTACTATCTGCATCATATTGAAACCGATGAAGAGATACTTCTTGTAATGGAAGTCTATATTTTCATCGTTTACTACCTTGCGATAGAGCGCTCCTTCATAAGCCAGTTTCTGTTCGGCCAGTTTCTGGTTGAATCCTACGTAGATATCGTAGAAATGTGACCATAACTGCAGGAATCGCTTCTTCAGTTCTGTATTGTGATCATCAGAGAAATTGCTGAAGAATTTCTTGATCATTGCTTTCTGATAGTCTGTGAGATAAGAAACATCGTCGAGTTCATGGATGTCACTCAGATTGGCAAAGAGCAGTTTGGCATCTACCATGTTCTTATCTACATCGTCGAAATCCGCAAGTAGGAGCTGCCCCCAACCGTAAAAGTGGTCGAGGGTCTCGTCAATGCCTGTGCATGCTACGAATACCTTGTGCAGGTCGCAGATAGACTTGATTGGGTCAGCAACCTTCAGGTCGGAGTGTCGGCGGAAGAGGTCGCTGATGGTGATGTATGTGGGAGTCCAGATTGGCTTGCCGGCCAATTGCGCCAGATAGGTATTGAGGAAGAGCGCTGCACGTTTGTTGGGAAAAACCACTGCGATGTCGCTCATGTTGGTGCCGTATTTCGCCAGCATATCCTGGGCTACTGTTTTCAAGAATGCTTTCATTGTATATTGTTTTTTATTATCTTTGCATTTCTTTTATTCATCTATAATACTTCTTCTATTTTGTTCGGATAAACGTACCAGAGGTATCCCTTGACATGAGCATGTCCCATACTTTCGAGCAGCTTCATGTAGCCTTTTATCTGGTCGTGGTACTCCGGCTTCGGTTTACCGAATTTGAAATCTACCACCACGGTTTCGTGCTCATCTTTCATCACTCGGTCTGGGCGGTGTTCTACCATATTTCCGTCCTTGTCAGTGCTGATGATGGAACACTCATTGAAAACATTCCATCGGTCAGAGAACCAGTCGCTTACCTTGTCTGATTCCAGACGTTTGCGAATCATCTTCTCCACTCTGTCTCGCGAGATGTTTTCATCGTAGAGAACTCCATCAAGTTCCAGCTGTTTCAGTGCTCCTTCAATATCATCTCTTGTGCGGATGGTAGAGAAGAGACTGTGCAGTACTGTACCCATCTTGATATAGAATTTCTGCTGTTCTTCCTGTTCGTCTCCTTTGATGAGATCGCGGCTCTTGTTACTCTGTCTGAACTCTGGCAGCTTAGGTGATACATTGATATCTATCTGCATCATTTCTGCAGGCATCGTAAAGACATTTCTGTTGATTTTCATCTCCATCTTTACTTTTTGCTTGGGTACCACCGGTTCGCCATATTTAAAGAGAATGTCGTTGGTCTTGCTGTCTGTACCGATGCCTTCCAACTCTACATTTACCGCGTCGGTAAGCATTTCGTATGCTTCTTTCTCTGCATTTTGCTTCAGCTTCTCAGCAACAGTTTCCAGTGATTTTTCGATGATTCCCGAACGGTACGCGGTAGATGCGCGTTTGCCGAAGACATAGAGATTATGACTGGCTCTGGTGAATGCCACATAGAGCAGGTTCAGATTATCTACGATGTTCTGCAGATGTTCGTGATGGTAGTCATCTTCATAGATGCTTCCCTTCATCTGCTTGGCACTGAAATCTACAGGTACCAGAGGGAGTTCGTTGTAAGGAGCTTCCTGAGGAGTACACCAGATAGTATTGGCTTTCTCCAGCTGCCAGTCGCAGTATGGCATGATGACATGGTCGAATTCCAGTCCCTTACTCTTGTGGATAGTGATGAGTCGGATGCCCTCGATGCCGTCACTATGGATGCTTTTTTCGTGAAGATTGTTTTCCCATTCCTGGAGAAACGCCTCGATGTCGCTGCTGTTGTCTGTCAGGAAGGAATTCAACTTGTCGTAGAAGGCACATACGTAGGCACTTTGCACTTTCATATCTTCTATCTCGCCAAGGTGAAGTTCCGTAAACAGTCTTTCGGTCAGGTCGAGTAGAGGCATCTCCAGCAATTTCTGTCGATTCTCTGTAATCTGCTCAACCACCTTTTCATCATCCAGATAAGTATGGGCAAACTTCAAGAGTGTGGCGCGGGCTATATCGTCGGCAGGGTGCATCAGCAGCTTCAGGGCTGTGATGAGTATTTGTACTGCCTGCGAAGCGTCAAGACGGAATGCTTCGTCTGAAACCATCTCATAGTCTGAATGCTCCATAAAGTAGGCTGCGATATCCTGGATGGTGCGGTTGTTGCGCACGAGGATAGCGATACGGTGGGTGGGAACACCACGTGCAGTCAACTCATCTACTGTCTGCAGACAGAGTTGCATCATGCGGTCTTCTTTATTTTCTGCATCATTTTCATCGTCCTCTTCCTGTGTCTTGAGGAGTCGCACCTCCACATATCCCTGCACCTTTTTCTTCTCCGGAACTTCCTGTTTTACATCGGCATAGGCTGTAAGCAGTTGCTGGGCTGTTTCGGGTATCGTTTCTGCCAGTTCGTTATATTCCTGCTGGGCAGCTTCTACGAAGAAGGCATTGTTGAAGTTGATGACATTGCGGTCTGAGCGATAGTTGGTGGCAAGGGTCTCTACATCCAGTTGTTTCTTCGGATTCTCAAACTGATCTTCTATGTTGTTGAGAAGTCGCCAGTCGCCTGAGCGCCAGCGGTAGATACTCTGTTTTACATCTCCTACAATCAGGTTGCCTGCATCTTCTCGGCTCATCGTTTCTTCCAGCAGCACCTTGAAGTTTTTCCACTGTATGGTGCTGGTATCCTGAAACTCGTCTATCATCACGTGGTTCAGCTGGGTACCGATTTTCTCGAAGATGAAAGGAGAGTCGCTGCCTTGGATGAGTGAGTGAAGCAATGTCTGTGTGTCGCTGAGCAGAAAGCGGTTAGCCTCCTGGTTCATTTCTCTCACCTTCTTGTCTATGCTGCCCAAGAGGCGCAGCTGGTTGAGGTGCTTGATGGTGAGGTTGGCGCTCTTGTACATTCTTTCGAGCATGTGGCGGTGCTTTTCAGAGAACTGGAGGATAGGATGTAGAGTATTCACCACATGCTGATAGAGTGGAGAATTGTTCTTGACTTCCGACTTCTTGACCCAGTTTTCCGGATTATCCAAGCATTTTGCTAAAGTCATGTTTTTGACGTCATCGTCTCCGTATTTTCCGTTTCTCAATTTATTGAAGTAGCTCCAGATACCCCTTGTCTTGTTGTTGAGGTCATCAGCCGAATATCCTTCCTCTTCCAGCGCATCGAAAAAGGAAGCTGCGATTTCTTCGAATTGTTCTTTAGCCTGGTTTCGGGTATCCTTCATCTTGTCCTTGAATGCTTCGAAGAAGCCTTCTTCTTCCATTCGTTTTGACAGCTCGTCGGCGTGCTCCTTGTAGTAATCACGGAAGATGTGCTCACCAAAGGACTTGATCTGACCGATCACATTCCAGCTCTTGTCGTCTGCGATGTTTTCCTTGATGTAATCCATGATCCAGAAAAGCAGTTTGTCGGTGCTTTCCAGACTTTCTATCAGTTCATCCACAGCTTGCTGTTCCACCTGATAATCGTTCAGCCCGATACGCAGGTTGGCTGTGAGGTCGAGTTCTCGTGCCAGATTTCGCAAGACACTCTGAAAGAAGGTGTCGATGGTTTCTACTCTGAAATAGTTGTAGTTATGGATGAGCAGGCGCAAAGCCTCTTCCGCATTCTTTCTGATCTGTTTTTCCGAAAGATGGGGGAGTGCGGCATGTATCTGTACCAGATACTGATCTGATTCGGGCAGCTCGTGGGCAATGCCATAGAGCTGTCCGAGAATACGCAGTTTCATCTCTTCTGTAGCCTTGTTGGTAAAGGTTACAGCCAGAATGGTGCGATAGGCGTGGGGATTGTCTATCACCAGGGTCATGTATTCGCGGGCAAGGGTAAAGGTCTTACCCGATCCCGCACTTGCCTTGTAAACGGTGAGTTGTGAATTCATATATTGTTCTTTTTATTTTCTTGATTTATAAGGGAATATCCCGTAGCGGATTCTACCAGTTTCTGAAAAGTTCGAAGCCGAAGCGGCAGCCTACGCCATCAAACTTTCCCTGTCTGAATGCTGCGAAGAAGCCGAGCGACATCAGACGCGTGCTTACACCATAGCCCCACTCTGTATAAGGGTAGAGGTGTTTTACCACCAGACCGCTGGTATAGAGTCTTTCTGATTCTACATATCTGCCTATCAGCGGAAGCCAGGCGGCAAGAATCATCGGAGATTCATAGGTGAAGTTGGCACGCAGGTAATAGTTGCTGGCATTATACCAGTAGGACGACAGCAGTTCGAAATCGCCCGACCATTCATCGTTCCAGCCTCCCGGAATATTGTTGTCGTGGAAGTTGGTGTAATCAACGAAGTCCCAGTGTGCTCCTCTTCGGGTATAGAAACCTGTTCCGAAACGCATCGAGTACGATTGCCTGCGGGAAGAATAGAGAATCGTCTGGGCATCAAACTCGGCTCTTCCGTAGTCGATGTTGCTGCCCAGCAGGTTTTTGAAACCTTGCTCATAGTCGAGTTTCAGCACGATGCCTTTCTCTGCTTTAGGTCTCCATTCTATTCCGATGGCAGGAGCCACAGACTTGTATTTATCCGGATAGCCTATGGATTGATAAAAGTCCGGACGGATGGCAATGCGGTTGTGCGCTACCATTCCCAGTTCCATCGCCCAATGTGGGGAGAGGCGCCAGTGGTTGGTGAGTCGCATGTAATTATCCTTGAATTCCGTAAAGGTGGATTTTCCCATCAGAAGAGAAGGTATCTCCGCTGGCGAGAAACCTCCGATGCTGTCTTTCGGATCCATGTATCCCAACGCCTGGCGTGCCAGCTTATTGGTGTTGATGCGGTTGCCGTTACCGATTTCCAGCTGCAGATAACCCTCGTGACGGGTATTGTAGTTGAGTCTGACAGGAATACTGTAGTAGAAACGATGCTGGCGGAAACTGTAACCGCCTTTTATTCCGGCAGAAAGCTGGATATTGTCATTGAAGGCATACTGTCCGTTGATCTTGAACTTATACACCACACCCTTGGATTCCGAATAACCCATATATAATGGATTGAACAATGGGTCGATGCGGAAATAGCCCTGTTGCTTTTTGCCGAAGTCGCTGGAAATTCTGTTCAGCAGGTTATCGCCTACGATATCCCAGAGCACATCTTTTGCGAAATCTTTCTTCTTTTCTCCCTGTGCTGCTGCTTTCCTTTTTCGCTCTTCCTGTCTGTCGTAATAGATGCGATAGATCATTTCCTCATCGGTGTTCAGTTTGATAGGTCGCACTTTTGACATCATAGCGGTATCTGCGCTATTCCTGATAGTATCTTCCAGTACTTTTGGCAGATCATATATGGTGGTGTATTTGCCGGTAATCTTATTGCCCATGAAACTGAAGTTGGCGCGCATGTCGCACTTGACCGGTCCCAGCGACTTGAAGCCTTCCTTGCCCATCGTCACGGAGATGTAGAAACGGGTCATATCGTATTCTCCCTCGAAGTCGCACATCTGAATCTGTCCGTTTTGGATGCGGACGATCGCCCGGGTCTCTACCAGCTGGGTGTTTTTGATGCGTGGGTAGGCGTAAACCTGAGCCATACCATAGAGCAGTGGCGTGACGGAGTACTTGTAGTATCGTCTGTTGGAACGATGGAAAGGGGAGAGGATGTTCTCCTGAAAGAGGTTTTCTCCATACACATTCGGCGTCATGTAGTTGAGCGCGGTGCTCATCGTACTTTTGCGGTGTGGAATGGTACTGAGATTGAGCAGTCGGTGGATGACAGGTGCTCCCTTCTCATTCACTTCGATGCGGTTGTAGAATTCGCTGATAAACTTTCTGCCTGCACCATAGGAGATGGCGTACATGGTAGGAACGAGAGCCAGGGTGGCGTTTCGCTTGTTGGTACGCATCTGGAATTTGGTGTAGGCATAGCTCGAATGGCTTCCTCTTCCCGTGGTATCTATCTTTTGGGCATAACAGAAGATACGCTGCATCACGGAGTCTGTGATGGCGTCCTTAGCCTTCACTCTTCTGGCTTCTGTTGTCAGAGGAAAGCTGATAGTCAAAAGGATGACAGCCGCTATGATGCGAATCAGTTGTATCTTCATATTTGTCTATAAAAAAATCGGGTGAGGCTGAGTTGCCACACCCGATTGCAAAGTTAATGTAAATATCTTGAAAGTCCAAACTTTTAGCTTGATATTATACTTTTTTATCCCAGAAAATTTATCTTTATCCCAGATATTTCATCAGAATACCGATCTTGCCGGATTCTCTGAGCTTGGTGATGCTCTTCTCTCTGATCTGTCGAACTCTTTCGCGTGTCAATCCCATCTTGTCTCCTATTTCTTCCAGACCCTTCTCGGTCTCGTCGATACCGAAGCAGGCGCATACGATCTTACGCTCTCTTTCCTTCAGACATTTGTTGAGAACCTGTTTCAGCTCCTGAGCCATACTCTCATGATCCACGTGCTTGTCGGTACGGCTGTCGTCTCCGCTCGACATCACATCTGCCATCGAGTTGTCATCATCTTCGCCGAATGGTGCATCGATGCTTACATGATGACCGCTAGCCATCATACTCTGAGAGATTTTATCTTCATCTACACCGGTGCGGGCAGACAGTTCCTCTACGCTAGGGCGGCGCTGGTTTTCCTGCTCAAATCGGTTGATTTCCTGATTTACCTTGTTGAGCGAACCCACCTGGTTCAAAGGCAGTCTCACGATGCGGCTCTGTTCTGCTATTGCCTGGAGGATGCTTTGGCGAATCCACCATACAGCATAGGAGATGAATTTGAATCCGCGGGTCTCATCGAAACGTTCTGCAGCCTTGATGAGTCCGATGTTGCCTTCGTCAATAAGATCGGTGAGTGTGAGTCCCTGATGCTGATACTGTTTTGCCACAGACACCACGAATCTCAAGTTGGCTTCTACCAATTTGTTCTTGGCTCTTTCGCCAACTCTGCCTCCCTTTCTTATCTGCTGTGCCAGCTCTATCTCTTCCTCTATAGAGATCATTGGCGCTCTGCCGATCTCTACCAGATATTTATCTAGTGCTTCACTATTTCGATTGGTTATGCTCTTTTGTATCTTAAGTTGTCTCATGATAATCCTACCCCCAAATTTTGTTACTAAACTCCACAAAGTTAGTAAAAAATGTAATAGGTTGTACTTTTCTATAACATAATTTAACTAAAAATACTTGATTTTTCGAAATTTTATCTAACTACCTCATTTTGAGAGAATTTTGTGAAGGCGTCTTGATAACCATTGAATACATTGATATCTACGGCTCCGTGGATGCCTGCCACACGGCCATCCGGGCATAGCTGCCAATATACCAGGTGGATGTCTGGCTTGTATTCGCCATAGCGGGCAATCCATATTTTATAGTTGTGCTTCAGATCGGGTGCTGCAGGCAGATAGCGGTTTACGAAGATCTGACTGATGTAGAGGATAGGTTTTACGCCCGTGGCTCTTTCCACCAGTCTTAACCAGGTTCTTACTCTTGCGAAGAGAACGCCCGGACCTCCCATCTTGCTGATCTGGCTATGCGATGGTTCCAGGTCGAGAACCGGCGGAAAATCTCCTCTCCTGATGCAGCTGTGTCTGAGGAAATGATTTGCTTGAGCAACGGCTGGTGTTCTGGTGCTGAAGAAGTGGTAAGTGCCTACTTTATAGCCATGTGCGCGAGCTGCGCTATAGTCTTTCTTATAGTAAGGATTCACGATTGATTTACCCTCTGTGCTCTTGATGTAGATGAAGCGGATCGGGTAGTTTACGTTGCCTGCCACGGTTTTTCTGCTGATGTTTCCCAGATGCGTGATGCGCAGTTTCTTCCAGTTTATCTGATATCGCTTTCTGCCTTTGATGTGCTGATGTTTCGAGATATCGATACCATAGATTCGCTGTGAGGTATATACCAGTCGCTCTCCCTTGTATTTGTCTTTCTTCCATTCGCCTACTCTCAGTGGCTTCTTGGGTGCGATGCTGAATCCCCATCCGTTTCTTTCTCCATTCTTCCATTCTCCTTCGTAGTAGGAACCGTCGTGCCCCATCCAGGTGCCGTAGCCTTCTGCCTGGTAGAGACTGTCGTAGCTGCCTGAGAAATAACCCAGTGAGTCATGGCGCTGTTCATAGTTGATGGTGTCTCGGTGGGTGGCTCCCTGTAGGTTTACGATTCCGATGGCTGTGCGGGGTGCAATGCCGTAGATACCGTCAGGGGTTGTTTCTGATGCCAGCTGAAAGAGGTGGCAGTACTGTCTGTCTTTTCTTTCATCTGCATTCGTCTGGATGAGCTTGCAGTCTTCGCTTCGGGTCTTGCCGTTTTCATCGGTGTAGAATGCCTTATATTTAATAAGGTGTACCAATACCAGTTTGCCGTCTTTCTGGTCTGTCTTGTCTGAAGGCGTTTTTCCCTGTATATGATGCAGCGAGTCGAGCATCTTCTTGGTAGAATCTCTCAATACCTTCTCGCGGTTTTCGAAGGCGCAGATTCGGTTGTATCCCAGATCCATTACGCTGTGGGAGTGGATATAGTATGCCAGCTCACTTTCTTTCCATTTCGAATCCTTGTAGAGACTGTCGAGTGAATCCACTTTCTCTACCAGCACACTGTCTGCATCGAGTCCCTGATAGCGGTTTCGGGTGATGTCGGTATTGTTGGATGCTGCGAGTCGTCCCTGACATGAAGGAACGAGTGCCCAGCGGTTCATGAAGGTTGCTGCCAGTGTGGTGGTATCTTCTTCGAATCGCAGCATGGTTTTGCCGTTTCTTCTTATTTCGTAGCAGCTGTAGGCTTCTATTCTGGCTTTGGCTGCCTGCACCTGTTCTCTTGTGGGATTCAGACAGCGGTAGGTCCAATATCCAAGGGCGCAAAGTAGAATGATAAATAGGGCACCAGCTATTCTGATGCCTTTCTTTCTGTTGTTTGTCATTGTTTCAATTCCTCCTATATTTCTTTTCTCTCCCTTATCTATAGTTCTTATCTATAATCTATAGTTCTTATCTTATCTGTTGTTTTATCAGACTTCTGAATTCTCTTCCAGCTCTATCTCCAGGATGGATTGGGTGTCGGGGGTGATTCTGCAGTGGTCTGATGTTCTTTCTCCGATGAGCCAGATGATTTCGCCTGTCTTGTCGGTCAGTACATGTTGGCTCATTTTCTCCATATAGTTTCGCTTGCGGTCTGTCAGATAGTCGCTTACCAGCTTCGTTCCCTTCATGCCGAAAGGTTTGAATCTGTCGCCCTGCTGGGTGAGTCGATAGATGAGCGGGAAACTTACCTGATCGGCATCCAGGGTGATGCGATGGCTTTCCTTGCTTGGCGTAAAGTCGGCTGTGCGAGGGTAGCGGCGAATCCTGATTCTCGTGTTTCCTGCAAGACTGTAATTTCCTTCTTCCGGAAGGCGGAATGCTTTTTCTTTCTGCAGGTTCTCCATTTCTTTCAGGGGTGTAACGAGCAGATTTTCGCGGTCGATGCAAAGCATGTATTCGTTGCTTTTCCAAATCTTGCCTATTCCACCGTCCTGACTGTTCATACTTTCTATGATGCCGTCGATGGTTTCACCATGAAAACCATAGCTGCCGATGAGCTGATGGAGCATGAACTCCGGACTTGCCGCCTGCATCACGAGTTGCTTGCCGATGGTTATGGTATTGCTGGAATCATCGGGCTGCGATGGTACGCCCACAGCATCATCTAGCATCATCTTAGCCTGTCGGAGGTATCTAGCCGATTGGGCGATGTTCTCCCTGGCAGCAGGATTCAGCGTTTCCAACAGCGGAATCACGTGATGGCGGATCTTGTTGCGCAGGGCATCATCCTCCAGGTTGGTGGAGTCGGTGACGTAGTCTTGCCCCTTTTCTGCGAGATAGTCCAGGATGTCCTGGCGGCTGATGCAGAGTAGGGGGCGCAGGATGTTTCCGTTTTTGGGAGCAATGGCAGCGAGTCCATCCACCCCCGAACCTCTCAGCAGATTGAGCAGTAGCGTTTCCACGTTGTCATCTCTGTGATGCGCCACGCAGATGCCGTCGGCTTCGATGTCTCGGGCAAGTTGAGCGAAGTAGCGGTAGCGCAGATCCCTGGCAGCCATCTCGATACTCACCTTGTGCTTTTCGGCATAGGTGAGGGTATCGAAGTGGATGCGATGCAGGCAGATGCCTTCACGCTCGCAGAGATCTACGCAGAATTGTTCGTCGCGCTCGCTTTCTTCGCCACGCAGGTGGAAGTTGCAGTGGGCTGCATGGATGGACATCCCCAGGTTCTTGAGAATCAGGAGCAGAGCCACACTGTCTGCTCCTCCTGAGAGGGCAACAATATAAAAACCGTCGTGCTTCCACATTCCATGGCGCACGATATAGTTTCTGACAATTGTTTCTATCTTGTTCATATTCTATATTCCTGAATCTTTTCGACCTGTACGGTTGAAATTGTTTTTAAGACTAGAAGAAAGTTCCGTTCAAAATCATTGAACGGACATTCAAAACCATTGAACGGACATTCAAAACTATTGAACGGACATTCAATATCACTGAACGAAGCTTTCTACTAACTCTAGAAACATTTTCCTTTAAAGGTAGAAAGTAATTCCTTTAATCGAATTTATTCCCCCTGCCTTGAAAAACTAACTTTGAAGTTTCCTTTAATGTCCTTCTTTCAGAAACTCCTCAGCGCGCTGGAGATCTTCCGGGGTATCGATTCCCACGGTCTCAACGTCTGTGGTTCCCACCTTGATCTTGTATCCGTTCTGCAACCAGCGCAGCTGTTCCAAGCTTTCTGCAATTTCGAGTGAACTTTGTGGTAGCTGGGTTACCTCTCTGAGCACCTCCTTGCGATAGGCGTAGATGCCCAGGTGCTTGAGGTAAGGGAAATGCTGGAGCCACTCCTCTCGCTCCTTACCTCGTACGTATGGGATGACGCTGCGGGAGAAGTAGAGAGCGAATCCCTGGTTGCTGACTGCGATTTTCGGACTGTTTGGATTCTCAACAGCCTCCATCGTGGTGAAAGCCTTGCCCAAGGTAGCAATTTGGGTGGTTGGGTCATCGAAGCAATGGCAGATGGTTTCCAGCTGGCTTTTTGCCACGAAAGGTTCATCGCCCTGTACGTTGACGATGACATCCCAGTCGCCGCCAATCTTCTCGATGGCTTCCTCTATACGGTCGGTTCCGCTCTTGTGGTCGGTACGGGTCATTACCGCCTTACCGCCAAAAGCTTCCACAGCATTGAAAATGCGCTCATCGTCAGTAGCCACGTATGCTTCTTCTAAAACAGCAGCCACCTTTTCATATACATGCTGAATAACAGGCTTGCCACCAAGCATGGCAAGAGGCTTGCCAGGGAAACGCGTTGAAGCGTATCTTGCTGGAATAATACCGATAAATTTCATAAGCTTCTTTTTTATTTTTTCTCTTGAGAGATGTTTCTGTTTATCGCTTCAGAGCGATGTTGTAATTGTAATAATGTGTATTGCCGGTGATGTCTTCGAGCACCTGGATGAAAGGAGGAAACTTCACGCTCTCGCGTTTTGCGATGCCTTTGGTTTCCAGGATCATCAGGTCTTTTACTGGCTCTGAGAATGAATCCAGCTCGAAGTACTGACCTTTCCAGATAAAGCTCTTGCGGTGCTTGCGGATGGTAGCACGGTAAGGGTCTGCCTGCTGCAGCATATTCTCGTAGAGATTGGCGCTGATCTGTCGCTCGGTCTCAATCTGTTCGTTGTCGGCTACGCGCTTCTTGGTGGTGTGAACATATACGTACTTGCCACCTTCGAATCCACGGCGACGGAGACGGATTTCGCTGCCTGGTTCTCCCGAAAGATAGGTCTGAACGATATCGCTGTCGATGGCATTAGGAACTTCGCCGGTCAGTTTCACGATATACTTTCTTTCCTCCTCGATAGGTTGTGGAATTCCCAGCACATTGCTGATCTCCTTGAGCACACGGTTCAGCTTGTTGTTGAAGTCCTCGTGGTTGTTGATTACTCTCAGATGTGGATGGCCCTTCCAGGCAGAAACGATTCTCTTGTCCAGTTCCCTGGCTATCTGCAATCCCTTTTCGTCAGCCTTTTCCACTCGCTGGGCATTGTTGGCTGTGGTGTAGAATTGTTCAGCGCCATCTGCGGCAGAAACCAGATGCAGTACGGCATCGTAGCGTTCACGCAGCTGGGTGTTGGTGTATCCCTGCTCGGAGATGATGCGGTTCCAGAAGTCTTCTGTCAGATAGGTGGAGATATCCATCGTGCCACGGTCGCAGACGATGATGACGGGCTTGTCGATGGTTTCCGCCATTTTGGTGAAACTGTCTTCCAGTCCAATTTGAGTCAGGAAGGTAGCTTTTTCTCCCTCGAAGAAGAACTTCTCGTTTTTGGTGAGATAGTTCATACCTGCCTGGGTGAACATGGTAGGAACCTCAGGAATCGTAAACACCTTGTATCCAAGGCCAGAGAAGTGGTCGATTATTTTTACCAGCGCAGTGGTTTTACCTGCGCAAGGACCACCTGTAAGTACAATTTTCTTAATTGTATTCATTATCTTATTTTTTGTTATTATCAGATGCGTCATGGGATGCGTCAAGCGCCCTCATTCCTTTTATGGGTGCAAAGATAGCAATAAATTCTTTAAGAAAGAAAAAAACTTTCGTTTTTATTTTGTATTCTAAATGAATTAATGTATCTTTGCAAAGTAAAACGACAAGAAATAAGACAAGAAATAACAGATGATTTACTTCATTTCAAAGAAATTAGAAATATCAGCAGCCCATTCGCTTACCCTCAGTTACGAGAGTAAGTGCAGCAGTCTGCATGGTCACAACTGGCAGATAGAACTCTTTTTCGTGGGCAGAGAGTTGAACCAGGATGGTATGGTGATAGATTTTACCCATGTCAAGAAAGCGGTGCATGGCAAGATGGATCACGCCAATCTCAACGAGGTGTTTGATTTCAATCCTACCGCCGAGAATATCGGAAGATGGCTCGTGGATCTCTTCCCAGAGTGCTATAAGGCTACGGTGCAGGAGAGCTTCGGCAATACTGCCGTTGTGGTTGACGAAGAGAAAATCAGAGGAATCGAGCATCTGGTTCCTTAAAATCGGAGCTGGTAATTTGTTGTACTTTCTCAAGTGGTTCAAGAACGGGCTGAAGGCCCAAAAGCTCCTAGCCCAGGGCATCGCCCTGGGTAGAGTCGCAATCAGCAATGCGCCCTGTAAGGGCAAAAGCTTTTTAATATTAAGGAAAAATGTATAAAGTAAACGAGATATTCTATTCCCTTCAGGGAGAAGGAAGATGGTCGGGCAGGCCAGCCGTGTTTGTTCGTATGAGCGGCTGCAATCTGAAATGTCCTTTCTGTGATACCGATTTCAAGGGATATAAGGAGATGAGCGCCGAGGAAATCCTGGCTGCGTGCCTGGAAAAGGGTGGCGATTGCCGCTTCATCGTTCTTACCGGTGGCGAACCAACCCTGCAGGTGGATGCGGAACTCATCCATCTCCTGCATCAGCAGGGATATTATCTTTCGATGGAAACCAACGGCACTCACGTGGTTCCTGAGGGCATCGACTGGATTACCTGTTCGCCTAAGTTGGACTTCACGGAGGGCGGCGAACTTGCCTTGAAGAAGGTGGATGAGCTGAAACTGGTCTTTGACGGCGCCCACGAAGTAAGCAATTATGGATTGGAAGCCACCTATCAGTATCTGCAGCCTTGCGATGTGGGTAATGATGCCCGCAACCGCTTTATCCTCTCCGGCTGCATCGACTATGTGAAGCGGCATCCGGAATGGCAGCTTTCACTCCAGATGCATAAGATTGTGGGTATCCGATAAATCTCTCAAGATCATCACAAAATCATCATAAAACAACAATAATAATATAATGGAAAAAGTAAAGACTTTGATTATAGGTAGCGGTCCTGCGGGATATACAGCTGCCATTTATGCAAGTAGAGCTGGTCTCAATCCTGTATTGTATTCTGGTATGCAGCCAGGCGGCCAGCTTACCATCACCACGGAAGTAGAGAACTTCCCAGGTTATCCTAATGGCGTGGATGGCACTCAGATGATGATGGACATGAAGGAGCAGGCTGCCCGCTTCGGTGCGGATCTGCGCGACGGAAGCATTTCCAAGGTGGATTTCTCTTCCCGCCCTTATCATCTTACCGATGAGCGTGGCAACGAGATTGAGGCTGATACCGTAATTATCGCTACAGGTGCTTCTGCCAAGTACCTCGGTCTGGCTGATGAAGAGAAATATCGTGGACAGGGCGTTTCAGCCTGTGCTACCTGCGATGGTTTCTTCTATCGCAAGCGTACGGTTGCCGTAGTGGGTGGTGGTGATACTGCCTGCGAGGAGGCGATGTATCTCTCTGGTCTTGCCAAGAAGGTGTATATGATTGTGCGCAAGCCTTATCTCCGTGCTTCTGAAATCATGCAGAAGCGTGTGAAGGAGAAGGAGAACATCGAGATTCTTTTCGAGACCAATACGCTCGGCTTGTTTGGCGAGAATGGAGTAGAGGGTGCTCATCTGGTTCGCCACATGGGTGAGGTCAACGAGGAGAAGTTTGATATTGCCATCGATGGTTTCTTCCTGGCTATCGGCCATAAGCCTAACACTGATCTCTTCAAGGATTTCATCGATTTGGATGAGCAGGGATTCATCAAGGTGGTTCCTGGTACTGCAAGCACCAATCTTCCTGGCATCTTTGCTGCCGGCGATGTTGCCGACCCGGTTTATCGTCAGGGCATTGTTGCAGCCGGCTCTGGTGCCAAGGCTGCTATCGAGGCAGACAGATATTTGCAGCAGTTGTAATCACAGAACTTATAAAAGTTAGATAAAAACAAATCCGCAGGAGTTTAGTATAACTCTCTGCGGATTTTTTTGTATGGAGAAAAGTTTCGCGGAAGATGAGGGATTCAAACCCCCGATACCCGGAAGAGGGTATACCGGATTTCGAGTCCAGCGCATTCGGTCACTCTGCCAATCTTCCTTTGCCTGATGTCGTTTGAACGACGATGCAAAAGTACTGCTTTTTGATGAACCGACAAAATATTGAACGAAAATTTTAACTAAATTAACCCTCAAGCCTCTAACGTAAATATTTGTTGTTAAATCAGCCATACGCCCTGAAAGGGCAGAAGCTCCTAGCCCAGGGCATCGCCCTGGGTAATGACGCCATTATAATAAACGCCCTGTAAGGGCAAAAGCTTCAAAAACCTAGTGATTATAAAGCTTTTGCCCTTACAGGGCGCATTGCTGCCTGATGCTATACCCAGGGCGTTGCCCTGAGCTAGGAGCTTCTGCCCTTTCAGGGCGTTGGGGGATGACAGAAGCTTCCGTCTTCAGCTTTATTTGCTTCCGTCTTCAGCTTTACTTGCTTCCGTCTTTTTACATTACTTGCTTCTTGCTCTCTTGCTCCCGCTTTTCTTCTTCACCTCTTTCTTCTTCTTGATTCCGAAGAGGTCGCGCCAGCCATTGAAATCCTTTTTCATGATTAGACCGAGACCTTGCGTGTTGAGGCTGTTTCGGGTGAAATAGCGGTCGTTGGTCTGATTATACATGCGCACGGCGAGATTGCCGTTCGGGAAGATGAGATAACGGAGATCGAAGTCGCCGATGAAACTCTGCGTGGCATTCGCATTGTCGCGATAGCCAAACTGACCATTGAACAGCAGGCGATTGTTGAGCAGCCTTCCGCTCAGGATTCCTTCGTACTCTGCATTGTTGAAGCCTTCATCGCCCGTAGAGATGTTGGCACCGAAATTCCAGTTGTTGCTCTTTACCACATTCGATAATACGGTGTTGAGCTGCTGCGAAATCGTACCGCTCAGGAAACTCTGCATCGCCAGTGAGGTCTGACTCTGCTGATCGGCATCCTCGCTGCTCTGGTTGTTCTTGGTCTGCGCATAGAATCGTCCGATGGCGAGCAGATAGAGCACCTGCTGGTTCATCTCTTCCTGCGAATTGATGACTGAGTAGATCATCTGCTTGGCATCCGAGTTCACCGTAGGCAGGTCCATTGTGAAATCTACGCTCGGCGATTGAGGGGTGCCCGTGATGTTCATCAGGCAATCTACTCGGATGTTGTTGCTGCTGAACGAACGGCCGATGCTCAGGTCGCTCAGCGGAACACCGTTCACCGTATATTTCGCCTGCAGATTCAGTGGCGCATTGTATGGATTACCACCGAAGGCGATGGTTCCGCCCGGCATGAACTCGAAGTCTTTCTTGATTACATTCTGTATCGTGAGCTTATATACTCCGTGGTCCACCACATAGTTGCCGAACATATCGAAGGATCCCTTGTTAAACCAGTTGGCTCTTAGTACGCCATTGCCGTTCAGTGTGATGTAGTCGCCGCTCTGAGGGTCCATCATCAGCTTCAGCGTCAGGTTCGGGGTGGCATTCACCAGGAAGTTGATGCGCATGTCTGACGAGAAGTCGATGTCGTCGTCTGCATCTTTCTGCTGCTGCTTCAGACTGTCGGTCAGCTCCGGAGCGATGTCGTGCCAGTGGATGAAGCTCTTGTCGCTGATGGCATCAGGGCTCGCCACGTTATATACGAAGATGCTGCCAGGTCCCGGTTCTGCATCGATGTCGATGATGGTTTCGCCGCTCTTGCCGTGGATGCCCACCTCGCCGGTGGCATAGACGGTACCGTAGAAGGTGTTGTCGCCAAACTCATGGGTGTCGTAGCCCAGGAAATTGTGCGCCTTCAGGGTGAGGTCGTAGCTCAGTCGGGTGAGGTGCTTGTGATGGATACCGCCGCTTACGAGTGCCATGTTGTGGTTGCGGTCGAAGATGGTATCATTGTTCAGCAGGATGTCATCCGGAATGGCGTGGGCATGCAGATTCTTGAAACTGTACTCGGTGCCCAGCTGCTTCATGTGCATCTTGCCGGTGGCGTAGAGGTCGCCTACCAGGTTGATGTCGCTCAGGTCGCCCACCAGATTCACCTTTCCTTTCGCCCTTGCCTGGATGTCGTCCATGAAACTGCCGCAGAAGCTCTCCATGAATTTCATATTCGTGCCCTGCGCCTCGATGCCCAGGTCTATGTAGTTTCGCTTCGGCGATACATATCCGTTTATCAGCGTCTGGTGCTCCTCGCCCTCGTCAGCCACGGCGTTGATGTCTATCTGGCTCAGTTCCTTGTTGAAGTTTACGTTGGCATGAAGTATTCCCATCGGACCGTGTTCGAACTCGAAGTCCTTGATGTCGAGCTTGGCGTAGGCGTCAGGATCATTGAAGATGCTCTTCACTATCGCCTTGCCTGAAGCCTTGCCTGAGAAATCCACCGAGTGGAAGTTTACGAGGTTCAGGATATACTCCACATCCACATCCTTCAGCTGCGCCACGATGGAGTCTTCCTTGTTCGGGGTGGCGAGTCCGTTCACCGCCACATGCTGGTCGCCGTGGCTCACCTCGAAGTTTTCTATCTCCAGGTGGTTCTTGCTGTAGGTGATGTCAGCCGGGTGCACCTTCCAAGGCTTTTCTCCTATATGGATTACCGATGGCTTGATATCTACGTGGGCGGTAGAAACGTTGTCCGTATTCTTGTAGAACTGCGCCTCGGCATTCAGCGCCCCGTGGATAGGCAGGCTCTTGGAGTGGTTGTTGTAACCCAGCGATGCCATCAGGGTGTTGTCGGCTGCCGCTGCCTTCACGTGCAGGGTAGGGCTGATGCTGCCCGCTGCTCCCGTCTTGATGCGCGCATCCACCTTCAGCGTGTCGCCCTCGGTATTCATCTGCAGGGCTCCGCCGCTGTAGTCGCTGCCGTTGTAGCTGAAGGCTGGCAACTGTGCTGTGAGGTTTACCGAGCGGTCGAGGTCGGAGATGTTTCCGTCTATCACCACCGGCTGCTGGATGTCGAGCGGCACGCCCAGCATTCTCTGCAGTATTTCGGTAGAGGCTATTTCTGCCTGTATACTGAAGTTGTTTCTTGCCTTGTCGCTGGTCTTTCCGATGCCAGGAAGGGTAGGCAGCTTGCTTGCCAGCATGTTGGTCATGGTCTGAACCAGGGTGCCGTAGTCGTACTGTCCCTTTACGTGGATGTTGGCGAATGGTGCTTCCAGGTCCAGATAGCTGTCTGCTCCCTGGTTCTTGGCGCTCACCCTGATGTCGTTCAGGGGGTAGGTGTTGTCTGCCATCTTCACGCCCAGTACGGTAGGTTGCAGATGCGCCAGGTTGAGCTGGGCTTCATACTGCTTCTTCGGGATGGAGTACTTGCCCGCCACCTGCAGGTTGATATTCGGGTCGGCGATGGAAGCGATTCCGTCGATGAGTCCCTTGTTGTAGCTGCCGTCCAGCCTGATGTTGCGGAATCGGTAGTTGTTGAAGTCGAACAGCGGAATCTCGCCCTTTGCCACGAGATGTTCCTTGGTACCCTGTGCGGTGAGGTGTGCGGCGATGATGCCCAGCTTGGCATTGTCGAGTATCTTGCCCAGGTTGATGCCCTTGGTATCCACCTTAGCGTAGAGCTGCTTGCCGTTCTGGTGGGCGTCGATCTCCACGTTTCCTGCGTCGGTGCGCAGTACGCCCTTGGTTCCTATCTGGCTCTTGCCTTTTCCGCTGGCTACACCTTTATAATATATGTTGCCCAGTCGGAGCACCTCTTTCGGAATCTTCACCTGGCTGCCCAGGTTGGCGGCTATCTGCTCCACGCCCTCGTCAGAAACCTTCAGGGTCTCTATGTTGGCGAGCCAGTGCAGCTTCCGGTTCCAGTCGCTTGCCTTGGCGTTCGCCTTGAGCAGGATGCTTCCGCTCTGGGTCTTGAAGTGGAGCTGGTGGATGCGAGCCGATGTACTGGTGCCCGAGAAGTGGGTGTCGATGTAGAGGGCATCGTTCCATTTTCTGAGGATAGGAGCGAAGCAGGCGACATCCGATAGGGTGATGAGCGATGGCTTGATGCCGCCCTCAAACTGCAGCGTTTCGCTGATGAGCTTTCCCTTCTCGTCTGTGCGGTAGGTGGCGATGAGGTCTTCCAGCAGCAGGTGGCTCTTCGGGAGTTCCAGCTGGAAGTCGCTCAGGCGCGCCTGATGCTTGTCTGCATTCACCTTGAATTGCAGATTCTTTACTTGAAGTCCTGATTTATCGGTGAAGGCTATCTTCTTGATGGATAGATGTATATCGTTGTCTGTGAGATGATGCAGTGCGATGTGTGCCGAGAGATTGCTGATGCCGATGTGTTGAGGCGAGAATACCCCCGCAGCCGATGCGATGTCGCGCTGGTTGTAGGCGATGGATCCGTGGCGGATGATGACGCTTCCGATGCGCAGGTCGAGTGGCTTGTGCTGGGTGGTATCCTTCGAGGCGAGCGAATCGAGCATGAACTGGATGTTCATGTCGCTCTTGGCATTCTGCCTGTAGATGTTGGCTCTCAGACCGAAGAGCTGTGCCGATGAAACCGAGATTTTTCCGTCTTTCAGCGGCAGCAGGTCCACCTTTGCCGAGAGTCGTGAAGCATAGATCATGCTGTCGCCTTTCTGGTCGAGCATCTTTACATCATCGATGATGATTCGGTTGAAGAAACCCAGGTTGATCTTTCCCACGCTCACTTCTGTTCCGAATTTCTGGGCGAGGGCAGTGGCTACGGTAGAGCCGAGGAAGGTCTGTACTGGTGGCAGGTGCAACAGTACGATGAGTATCACATAAAGGGCGAAGATAGTCCAGATGATACAGCTGATGATATGTTTAAATCGTTTCAGAGTCTTATTAATATTTAATGTTAATTTGCAATGGGCATTTGCCGTTAATTTGCAATCTGTGTTTGTCAAAACAGGCTTGCAATCTGAATAAGTCTTGAATTTTAGCCACAAAAGTACTTCTTTTTTGTTACATTATCAAATAATTTAGTGATTTTTCTTCCTCGTCTTACTTTTTTTTGCTATTTTTGCAGCATAATTTGAATGTTTTCACAAAATAAAACCAGAAAATCAGTTTTAAATATAATATTTTTAATGTAGTTATGGCAAATGTAATTAAGTTACGTAAAGGCTTGGACATTAACCTTACGGGTAAGGCTTCCAAGGATGTAGCCATCCCTGTGGTACAGGCTAGCGAGTATGCACTCGTGCCTGCAGCCTTCGTGGGTGTTACTCCTAAGGTAGTTGTACGCGAGGGCGACCATGTCAATGCCGGAGATGCCTTGTTTGTGAACAAGGCTTGCCCAGAGGTGAAGTTTGCCTCACCAGTGAGCGGTCAGGTTACCGCCATTGAGCGAGGGGAGCGTCGCAAGGTGCTTTGCATCAAGGTGAAGGCAGACGCTGAGCAGACCTCTACGGATTTTGGTAAGAAAAACGTTGAGTCGTTGGACGGTGCAGCCGTGAAGCAGGCGTTGCTCGAGGCTGGATTGTTCGGTTACATCAACCAGTTGCCTTACGCTGTATCCACCACACCGGATACCACTCCTAAGGCAATCTTCGTTTCTGCCCTCCGCGACATGCCGCTCGCTGCCGATTTCGAGGTAGAACTCGCTGGCAATGAGGAAGCTTTCCAGGCAGGTTTGACAGCCTTGAGCAAGATTGCGAAAACTTATCTTGGCGTTGGAGTTGAGCAGCACAGCAATGCGCTCGGCGAGGCTAAGAACGTGGAACTCAATGTGTTTGATGGTCCTTGTCCTGCTGGTAATGTAGGCGTTCAGGTGAACAACATCGACCCTGTAAACAAGGGCGAGGTGGTTTGGACTGTAGATCCTGCATCGGTAATCTTCTTCGGTCGCCTCTTCCTTACTGGTAAGGTTGATCTCCACAAGAAGGTGGCTGTAGCTGGTAGCGAGATGAAGCAGACCGGTTACGCTAACGTGTTGGTAGGTACACCATTCTCAGCTTTCGTTGAAGCACAGCTGAAGGCTACCGCACACGTGCGCCTGATCAATGGCAACCCATTGACCGGTACCAAGACCACCATGGCAGATTACGTAGGCGGACACACATCAGAGATCACAGCCATTCCAGAGGGTGACGACTGTGATGAGATGCTGGGCTGGATTCTTCCACGCACCAACCAGTTCTCTACATCGCGTTCTTATCTCTCCTGGCTCTTCGGCAAGAAGAAGGAGTACAATCTCGATGCCCGCATCAAGGGTGGCGAGCGCCACATGATTATGAGCGGCGAGTACGACCAGGTTCTCCCTATGGACATCTTCGGTGAGTATCTCATCAAGGCAATCATCGCAGGCGATATCGACAAGCAGGAGCAGCTCGGTATCTATGAGGTTAGTCCTGAGGACTTTGCGGTAGCTGAGTTCGTGGATAGCTCTAAGCTCGAATTGCAGAAGATAGTACGTGAGGGCTTGAACACCCTGCGCAAGGAGAATGCTTAGTTTTTAGTACTGTTAATTATTAAAATAATGAGTGCATTAAGAAATTATCTCAATAAGATAAAGCCTAACTTCCAAGAGGGAGGTAAGCTGCATGCCTTCGAGAGCGTGTTTGACGGTTTTGAGAGCTTCCTGTACGTGCCAAATACGACAGCGAAGAGCGGAGCCAGCATCCACGATTCCATCGACTCGAAGCGCATCATGAGCTTTGTGGTAATCGCCCTGATTCCTGCATTGCTCTTCGGTATGTATAATGTGGGATACCAGAATTTCAAGGCTGCAGGCACATTGGATGCTGCCAGCTTCATCGAGGTCTTCGGCTTCGGATTCCTGGCTGTCCTTCCTAAGTTGCTGGTTAGCTACATCGTGGGTCTCGGCATCGAGTTTGCCTGGGCTCAGTGGAAGCACGAGGAAATCCAGGAGGGTTACCTCGTCAGCGGTATCATCATCCCATTGATCATTCCTATCTCTACACCGCTGTGGATGCTCGCCCTGGCGTGCGCCTTCGCAGTCATCTTCTGCAAGGAAATCTTCGGTGGCACGGGTATGAACATCTTCAATGTGGCTGTGGGTGCCCGTATGTTCCTCTTCTTCTCATATCCATTGGCTATGAGTGGTGATAAGGTTTGGGTGGCTAAGGATGCTATCTTCGGTCTGGGTAACACCCTGCCTGATGGCTTCACAGCTGCTACTCCTCTCGGTCAGCTGGCTCAGGGCAGCATGCCTTCAGCTAGTCTCTGCGATTCTATCATCGGTTTCATTCCTGGCTGTATCGGTGAGACATCAGTCATCGCCATCGCCATCGGTGCCATCATCCTTCTCTGGACAGGCATCGCATCATGGAAGACCATGGGCAGCGTATTCGCAGGCGGCATCGTGATGGCGCTTATCTTCCAGGCTCTCGGCATGACACCTATCGCTTGGTATGAGCACATCGTTCTCGGCGGTTTCTGCTTCGGTGCCGTGTTCATGGCTACCGACCCTGTAACCTCAGCCCGTACCGAGAAGGGTAAGTACTTCTACGGATTCTTCATCGGTGCCATCGCCGTTATTGTACGTGTGATGAACCCAGGTTATCCAGAGGGTATGATGCTCGCTATCTTCTTCGGCAACATGTTTGCTCCACTCATCGACTACTGTGTCGTTCAGAGCAACATCTCTCGCCGTGCTAAACGTGCTATTAAATAATGTAGGAGGAATGTAGATATGAAGACAAATTCAAATAGCTATACTATTATCTATTCGGTTATCATCGTGGTAATCGTGGCATTCCTGCTCGCGTTTGTGTCTTCTTCACTGAAGGCAACACAGGATGCCAACGTGGCTCTTGATACTCAGAAGCAGATTCTGAACTCACTGAACCTGCGCGACCTTGACAACGCTACTGCGGCTGCCAAATATAAAGAGGTGGTGAAGGACGAGAAGGAGAAGGATGGCATGAAGTATTACGAGTGCGAGATTGATGGTCAGAAGAAGACTGTTTACTCCGTGAAGGGTATGGGTCTCTGGGGCGGCATTTCAGGCTTCATCGCCGTGGATGCTGACAACAACACCATCTATGGCGTATATTTCAACCACGAAGGCGAGACTGCCGGACTCGGTGCTGAAATCAAGGACAACTTGAAGTGGCAGCAGAAATTCCAGGGCAAGAAGATTCACAAGGATGGAGTAGAGGGCATCGCTCTGGGCGTTGAGAAAGACGCTCCTGCCAGCGATCCTAACAATGTGGATGCCGTTACCGGTGCTACATTGACATCCAACGGTGTGGATGCCATGCTCAAGGAAGGTCTTGCTAAATTCATTAAATAATTAAGCGAAATTATGGCATTATTTAGTAAACAAAATAAGGAGGCATTCATCAAGCCACTGAACGGCGACAACCCTGTGCTCGTGCAGGTGCTTGGTATCTGTAGTGCCCTGGCTGTTACTTCTCAGATGAAGCCAGCCATTGTGATGGGACTTGCCGTTACTATCATCACGGCATTCTCTAACGTGATTATTTCCATCATCCGCAACACCATCCCTCAGCGCATCCGTATCATCGTCCAGCTGGTGGTAGTGGCTGCCCTGGTTACCATCGTGAGCCAGGTGCTGAAGGCTTTCGCCTACGACGTGAGCGTGCAGCTCTCAGTGTATGTGGGTCTGATCATCACCAACTGTATCCTGATGGGTCGCTTGGAGGCGTTTGCCATGATGAACAAGCCTTGGCCTTCATTCCTCGATGGTGTAGGTAATGGTTTGGGTTACGCCCTCATCCTCGTGATTGTGGGTGCTGTTCGTGAGTTCCTGGGCCGCGGCTCATTGCTCGGTTTCCAGCTGATTCCAGAGGGAGCTTACGACTTTGGATATGTTAACAACGGTATGATGACCATGCCAGCCATGGCATTGATTCTCGTTGGATGTGTAATCTGGGTACATCGTGCCTATATTTATAAGGAGGAGAAGTAAGATGGAGCACGCAATAAGTTTGTTTTTCCGTTCGATTTTCGTCGATAACATGATCTTCGCCTACTTCCTGGGTATGTGTTCATACTTGGCAGTATCCAAGAACGTGAAGACCTCTTTGGGCTTGGGCTTGGCTGTAACCTTCGTGTTGCTCATCACCGTGCCTGTAGATTACCTGTTGCAGACCAAGGTGCTCAGCGCCGATGGCATTCTGGGTGTTGACCTCACTTACCTGAGCTTCATCCTCTTCATCGCCGTCATCGCCGGTATCGTGCAGCTGGTAGAGATGATTGTAGAGAAGTTCTCACCATCGCTCTATGCAGCGCTGGGTATCTTCCTGCCATTGATTGCCGTAAACTGTGCCATCATGGGTGCATCGCTCTTCATGCAGCAGCGCATCCTGATGGATCCTGCCAATACTCAGGCTATCACCTCTGTATGGGATAGCATCGTTTATGCCGTAGGTTCCGGACTGGGTTGGACTCTTGCCATCGTTCTGATGGGAGCCATCCGCGAGAAGATGCAGTATTGCGACGTGCCAAAGCCACTGCAGGGACTCGGCATCACATTTATCACAGTAGGCCTCATGGCAATGGCTATGCTTTGCTTCTCAGGCTTGAAAATCTAAAATAGGAGGACTATAGATATGGGTAATACATCATTTATATTGGCTAGTATCGGAGTTTTCCTCGTGGTGATTCTCCTGCTGGTTATCATCCTGCTCGTGGCTAAGAAGTATCTGAGCCCTAGCGGAAATGTAAATATCGAAATCAATGGCGACAAGACCATCAACGTGCCTCAGGGCAGCAGTTTGATGACTACGCTGAATGAGAACGGCATCTTCCTGCCTTCTGCCTGCGGCGGTAAGGCAAGCTGTGGCCAGTGTAAGGTTCAGGTGCTCGAAGGCGGCGGCGAGATTCTCGATTCTGAGAAGCCTCACTTCACCCGCAAGCAGATTAAGGACCACTGGCGTCTGGGATGCCAGTGCAAGGTGAAGGGCGACCTGAAGATCAAGGTGCCTGAGAGTGTGATGGGCGTGAAAGAGTGGGAGTGCGAGGTTATCTCCAACAAGAACGTTTCATCATTTATCAAGGAGTTCAAGGTGGCTCTGCCTCCAGGCGAGCACATGGACTTCGTTCCGGGTTCTTACGCTCAGATCAAGATTCCTGCATACGACTGCATCGATTACGACAAGGACTTCGACAAGGATCTCATTGGCGAGGAGTACATCGGAGCATGGAAGAAGTTCAATATCTTCTCTCTCAAGGCTCACAATCCAGAGCCTACCGTTCGTGCTTACTCTATGGCGAACTATCCTGACGAGGGTGACATCATCACCCTGACCGTACGTATCGCCACAACTCCATTCTTGCCACGTCCACAGGTAGGATTCCAGAACGTACCAACAGGTATCGCTTCTTCTTACATCTTCTCATTGAAGCCGGGCGACAAGGTAATGATGAGTGGTCCTTACGGCGACTTCCATCCTAACTTCACATCAGGCAAGGAGATGATCTGGATTGGTGGTGGTGCCGGTATGGCTCCATTGCGTGCACAGATCATGCACATGACCAAGACTTTGCACACTACCGACCGTGAGCTTCACTTCTTCTATGGCGCGCGTGCATTGGGTGAGGCATTCTTCCTTGAGGATTTCTGGGAGCTTGAGAAGGAATTCCCTAACTTCCACTTCCATCTTTCATTGGACCGCAAGGACCCAGTGGCAGATGCTCAGGGCGTGAAGTACTACGAGGGCTTTGCTGTTAACTGCATCCGTGACACCTACTTGAAGGATCACGAGGCACCAGAGGATTGCGAGTACTATCTCTGCGGACCTCCAATGCTGATCAAGACTGTAACAGATTATCTGGATTCTCTGGGAGTTGATCCTGAGAGCATCATGTATGATAACTTCGGATAAGTTTTTCAAGATGGGGAATTGTCCAGAAAATGTTCGGAGCTTTTTTTTGGTCAATTTCTCAATTGGCGAGCGGCACCTGCTTTTTGCGGGTGTCGCTCATTTCGTTTTAGTATGTTAGGGGGGTAATGTATGGTGGTGCCCTTCATTTTATGAACCCCGCCTGGCGTCCCCCGTGGATTGCCCCCGCCAGGCGTTCCGACGGATTTGCAATCCGTCGTTAAAAAAGGTTCGACCTATAAACACCTGGGGATTTGTAATCCCCCAATAAAAGGAAAGCATACTCCTTTGCTGCGGATTGCAAATCCGCAGAGCCTAAATAGGTTAGGACATTTTTTAACGCCGGATTTCAAATCCGGCGGGACGCCTAGCGGGGTACGGGGGTGAGACGTTTCGACCCAAATAGCCCAAACAATTTCCCCTGTGCTAAAAATATTTGAAATTGTGTTTGGTAAATTCGGAATTTCTTCGTAACTTAGCAGCGCAAAACGTAAAGCATGTAGGAATATGGCAAAAATAGTAAATTTCTATCCTGTAGGAATACAGACATTCTCAAATATCAGAGAGGAGAATTATCTCTATGTAGATAAGACCCAATACATCGTGGATTTTCGAGAGAAAAAAATGAAGTACGTCTTTCTGAGTCGTCCAAGGCGATTCGGCAAGTCGCTCTTTGCCTCTACTCTCCAGGCTTATTTTGAGGGAAGAAAGGAACTCTTCGAGGGATTAGCCATTGCTGATTATGAGAAGGATTGGGTGAAGCACCCAGTGCTTCATTTCGACTTGAGCGGTGCCAAGCACTTTGATGCTGATGCCTTGAACAGTTATCTGAATCTACAGCTTTTGCCTTACGAGAAACTTTATGGTAAAGGAGAAGGAGAAATTTATCCTAACGAGAGGCTGGATGGTATCGTGAAGCGGGCTTACGAGCAGACGGGCGAAAAGGTGGTTGTTATCATCGATGAATATGATGCTCCTCTGCTGGATGTGGTGCATGAAAAGGAAAATCTGCAGCCGCTTCGCCGCATCATGCAGAATTTTTATAGTCCTCTGAAAAAGCTCGACCCATACCTGGAGTTTACCTTCATCACGGGCATCACCAAGTTCTCACAGCTCAGCATCTTCAGTGAACTCAACAATCTCGATAACATCAGTATGTTCGACCAGTATTCGGCAATCTGTGGTATCAGCAAGAAGGAACTTACCACGCAGATGAAACCGGATATAGAGGCTTTGGGAGAAGACCTGGGCATGACGTATGAGGAATGTCTGGCAGAGCTGACAAGATTCTACGACGGTTATCATTTCAGCAAGAAATCAGAGGATGTCTTTAATCCGTTCAGTCTGGTAAAGGCGCTGAATGCACGTGACATAGCCCCTTACTGGTTTGGCTCAGGCACACCAACTTATCTTATCAAGACGCTGCAGAAGTATCACGTCAATGTGATGGATATTGAGAAGAAATCGTGTGACGTGGATGACTTTGATGTTTCTCCGGAAATGATGACTTCAGCGCTTCCGCTGCTCTATCAGAGCGGTTATCTCACCATCAAGAAGTATAACCCGATGTTGCATCGCTATACTTTGGAATACCCTAACAGAGAGGTGAAGATAGGCATGCTCAAGAGTCTTGCGCCCAACTATCTCTCGCCAATATCTTTGGATAATAACAGTCTGGTAGGTGATTTCCTGGAAAAGCTTTATGATAACGATGTAGAGGGGGCGATGGTGCGCCTGAAGGCTTATCTTGCCAGCATCTCCAATCGTTTGAGCAACAAGAGTGAACGTGATTTCCAGACCGTATTCTATCTTATCTTCAATTTGATGGGTGCCCACATGAGGGTAGAAGAGGATAGTGCGATAGGCAGGGCTGATGCCGTAGTGTATATGCCTGATGCCGTATTTGTTTTCGAGTTGAAGTATGATGGCTCTGCCGAGGAAGCAATCAGGCAGATAGATGAAAAGGGCTATCTGATTCCATATTCTGCCGATGGCAAGCGCCTGTTTAAGATTGGCGTTAATTACGACAGCACTCAGCGTACCATCAGCGATTGGAAAATAAGGGAAGAATAAGGAAATTGAGAGAAAAAAGTTCGACCTGTACGGTTGAAATTACCCAATACGCCCTGAACCAACGGTCACCGGCCGAAAGAAAAGGTAAAGGGCAGAAACTATCAGGTAAGCCCCACACGCCCTGAAAGGGCAGAAGCTCCTAGCCCAGGGCATCGCCCTGGGTATAATGGCAATCAGTAAGTCGCCCTGTAAGGGCAAAAGCTTTGTATTTCGTCTGGTATATGAAAGCTTTTGCCCTTTCAGGGCGACAAGTTTGTGTCCGTAATAACCCAGGGCGATGCCCTGGGCTAGGAGCTTCTGCCCTTTCAGGGCGTAAGGGGACGGGCTGGGTGGTGACCTTCATTTTATGAACCCCAGCACATTGGGTTGGAATGGCGGGGGAAAGGGATAATAAAAAACGATGCTT
Source organism: Prevotella sp. AM23-5 (assembly GCF_003473645.1). Lineage (NCBI taxonomy): Bacteria > Pseudomonadati > Bacteroidota > Bacteroidia > Bacteroidales > Prevotellaceae > Prevotella > Prevotella sp. AM23-5. The sequence goes on from NZ_QUCG01000002.1 coordinate 144,918, forward strand.
GCAAAAATCTGCAAGCATCGCTTTTTATTGTTTTTGTGGTATGTTTGATATTACATATTATTTATTAATGTTAATGTCGCTGTTATTTGTTGTATTTTCATCCCAAGCTTCTACATCTGCTTCGAAGTTGATTGGCTTCAAGATTGAATGGCCATCCTTATCATAACCACCGCCGAAGATGAGGGTGTAGATGTAGCGCTTGCCTGGCTGCCAATCTGCCTTGAAAGGAACATAGAGCTCGTCAAATGTAGTATCGCCACCGAAGAGGTAAGCACCACTCTGCTTAATCTTACAAGTAATCTTCAGATAAGACTGCTTTGCTGTAGTTGTAGCATCTATGTTACCTTTTAAATCCCATTCTGTTAATTTCTGAGGAATGAATAACATCGGTCCCTGTGTTGAAATGTTAGTAACCTCATCTGTTTTTGCCACCTTAATGCTCTCATCCATTACCGCTGTAAATCCTTTTGGCTGGTAAGATATTGTAGTTGGAGCCCAATCCTTCTGTGAAGGTTCTCCTTCTGGAATTGTAAATGTTCCGCCCCAATAGAAATTATGAATACTGAGTGCTTTGATTTCTACCTCCATATTTGCATATTGTGTCTTTGCTTGGAATACTACTTGAGACAATATATGCTTAAAGTTGAACTTAACAAATCCATCATTGTTTGTTTGGGTCTGATTCTTGGTCACGGCATACATAGCATCAATGTTTTTGTGATTATAATACTCGCCTTTGCTATTTTTGACATATTCATCAGAGCAAGCGTATGTTATTTGCTTTTTCTCATTTGTAAAATTCCAAGAGAAGATATTTGTGCTGCCTGGATTGACCGCATAAAAATTAAGTGCAGTTGTTGGCCAGTAGCGAAGTTCATTTGGATCATTATAAACCCACTTGTTAGTCTCAGTCTCATACTTGATTCTAACTCCGTACAGATGGTTATCATCATTCTCTTTGTCACCCATAAAGATTTCACCATCTGCGCCATTGTTGTACTTATATGCGAACACATTGAAATCGGTCTTCTTTAAATCCTCGGTCGTGTTGATAATGTTTGCTCTAGTCTCCGCCTTATTACCAACTACATGAAATCCGATAGCGTTGTTAGCTGTTGTTTCTACATTTGCAAGCTCGTTGTCTGATGAGCATGCTGAAAGCAATGCCATAGAGGCCAATGCTGTTCCAAAAATTACCTTTTTCATAATTTTACAGTTCTTTTTTTATCTTTTACTATTGTTAAATTTATTTTTTACTATTTCAAGTTTTATCCTTTGCTATTTCAAGTTTTATCCTTTGCTATTTATAGCTTTATCTTTTACGATTAAAAGCTTTATTTTCGGATGCTAAACCCTTAACATATAATGTCTTCATTCACATCCGCCCAATCATCAACTCCTACATCGAAGCCGGCACCACCGCTGGAATTATTTCCACCGTTGCCTCCTCCGCCTCCTCCGTCATTCTTATTATCCGGAACGGTGAAGTTGAAATTGATGATGAGATGCACATCACCGATATGCCCCCTTACGGGAACCGAGTGAATCTGTGCTGAAACATCCTGCTCTAAGACATACACCTTGCCATTTCTGCTCTTCAGGTATAGCTTGAACACCTGAGACGAGGCGATACTCTGGCAGTAACCGAAGGTGTAGAAACCGCCCTTGATCTGATTACTGGCAGTCTCGCCTCCGAAAAGGAGATTCTCCGAAACCCCATCGGGCAATCTGTCTTCCGCCATCAGCAGCGATCCTGACATCCCCGAAAGACTCGCACGGATATCCGCCACTCTTTCCAGATTCTGGATGCCATTCACCTCGTAGGTGTATCGGCTCACCATCCTCTCCGGATACAGGGTGATCACCTTCTCCGTGCCTTCTGGAATATTCTCCAGCGATACCCAGTCGATGTGGTCGCCACAGAGCCAGGAGGGAGTGGTGCAGGCTTTGGCGCTGTCGGGCGCCAGTACGCTACGGGTCTTGGCAAGATACTCTACAAAGCTGTTGGGATTCTCCCAATAGATACCGCTCGTATCGTAGTTGTAGCAGATGACGCGATACTCGTTTTCGGGCAACTCAATCTGCCTTCCTTCTCCGTTCGGAAAATCGAAGATCCACGGCTCGCCCGTGCCATCTTTCGGAAAGAAGATCACTCGCATGCCTTCCGGCTTCTGAAAATCCTCATATCGCTCCCAGTTGAATTCCACCCTCAAAGAGCGGAACGAGGAGGTGACGTAGCGGAATTCCTTGTGCTCGCACGACGAGAGTATCAGAAGAAAGAGTATCAGGCTGAGGGCTTGGATGATTCCAGAATCTCTGAAGATTCCTGAATCTCTGAAGATTCTAAATCCTCTGAAGATTCTAATCCTGCTCATTTCCGCCTCCTTTCTCTCTGTTCTTCCTGCCTGAGAACTTGCGGTTGGTATTGCCGTTTCCTATCAGCCATACCAGCGAAATCTCTGCCTTGGTGGGACCTATCCAGCGGCGCTCCTTGGTGGATTGCCATACGTAGTAGTCAGCCTCGGGCTTATACTCATGATAGATGCCGCCCCAATAGCCGGCACCGATGGTGAAGTCGATGTTCAGCCTTCGGGCAATGGGCAGCGAATAGCCGTATTCGGCTCCCACGATGTAGTTCATCTTGTCCCAGAGCGTGCCTCCGGGCTTTCCGCCCATGTAGCCGCGGCCTCCGGTTTCGAAGTCGTATGTGAATATCTGACCGTAGATGCCGATGTGATGCCCGGTGAGCGGTTTCTCCTCGGCTGCCTTTCCCCACCATTTTCTGATGGCGATGTCACCGCCGTAGGCTCGCCAATACCAGTGTCGGCGGTCGGTCTTCCACCATCCGTACATCCAGTTGGCAGCCACCGACCATCTTTTTCCCAGATACATCTCCACTCCGATGTTCGGAATCAGGAGCGCATCGTAGAGCATATTGGTCCGGATGTCCATATAGAAGGGTTTCCGGATTCGCTGCGATGCGATGAACTGGGTGTCGGGGGCGACGATGATGGTATCTGCCGGTGGGATGAACGCTGCAGCAGTGGTATCCGATTTCTGAATCTCCGAATTCAGATTTTCCGTTTTCGGAATCTCCGAGCGATGCACCTTCTCGTACCATAGATGCAGCTTGGATGATCGGAGCAGCGGGAAGTATTTCCTGTACATATATAAATAAGGTGTACCTCCTCGCAGCTTTTGTATCTTCTGCAGATGACTCTCCTCCGCCTGGGCACCGCTTTTCTGTTCGCTGGCTATCTGGCGCAGCATGGAAAGGGTTTCCTTCCGGTAGGGGAGTTGTGGATCATTTTCCACCAGCCTGATCAGGCCATTCCAATCTCTTCCTAAGTAATGGGTAGTTCTTAGCGAATCGGGTAATTCACCATAGCGGGAGAGATAATCGAACAATACCTTTGCTCTTTTCTCTGACAGCCATCGGTTGAATTTCACGCTTCCCTCGGGTGAGGCACCGCCCACTACGAGGATCTTTCGCAATTGATAGGCAGAGTCTGCGCAAGTGATGCGCATCGCATCTGCTATCCTGTTCAGTGCCGATTGGTTGTTGCGCAGGGTAGGAACCAGTTCTATCTTTCCCTGTTTGAAATAAATCCTTATAGAATCCTGCATGTCCTGGTGGTTTTGAGCCGCAAGGCTTGCCCCATAGAACATGAAAGCCATGATCAGAATCTTATTTCTTGTTAATCCACACATTATTATCAATAGAGTTTTAAACTCAAGATCTTATATATCTTTTTACTTGTTTACCTATACTTTTGTATTCGGCTGCAAATTTAGTGAAAAATAATGAATTATAGGGGGGGGGAGTCCGTTAATAAAACTTAATCGTGATAAAATTGTAATAGTTTCATCTATATATAAATATGTATGGCTGAAAAAATGATATGTGGAGTTTGCAATTGAAATGTTTCTAATAATGCTATTTTGTGCGGGTTATGCTATTTACAACTCGTGATTGTTTATTGTTTCCGAACAAATTAAGCCCTCTTGTATAATGTAGAGGATGGCGCTGATGTCGGCTCTGGAATATACGCTGCCGTGAGAAGTGATGTGCTTGGC
>NZ_QUCG01000020.1:0-56734 GCF_003473645.1 Prevotella sp. AM23-5
AGCCTTGACACAGTTTAAATTACACCCCCGAATGGGGAGGAATAAAAGAATCCTCAGATTGGGAATACACTGTGTGCCCAATCTGAGAAATTCCTGTTATTTATATTCCTTCTGTGAGGAATTTGCGAAGATGCAGGTGCGTGATGCCGTCATCATCATTTTTGGTGAGCAGAGGGGTCATGGAGATAACGTACTTCGGGTAGTTGTCCTTGATGGCACGGAGATTGCCAAACTCACGCTCTCTGGTTGCATCGTCGGCTATGATATAGGAAGCTTGCACGTAGATGCGTTCGCCGCCTGGTCTGGTGCATACAAAGTCGATTTCTCCAGCTTGCAGTTGTCCTACATAAACTTGATAGCCCAAGCGTATGAGGTTCTGATAGATGATATTCTCTATCACTTTCTCAATGTCTCCTTCACGTGTTCCTCCGGCGATAGCATTTCTGATGCCGTTGTCTTCGAAATAAAACTTATCGTTGGTTTCAAAGATGCGTTTGCCGTGGATATCATAGCGGTTCACCTTGTGCAGGATATAAGCTTCGCAAAGGAAGGAGATGTAATTGATGATAGCCGTGGACGTTATAGATTCGCCTTGTGATTTCATATATTTGGCGATACTGTTGGCGGAAATCAACTTACCGGTGTTGTCTGCGAGGAAACGTACTAAATTCTCTAAGAATGGCACGTTTCTTATCTGGTTGCGCATAATGACATCCTTAAGTAAGACGGTATGGTAAATATCCATTTGATATTCACGTGCATCATCCTCTTCAAGACCTATCTTTGCCAGACCAGGCAGGCCACCATACTGAATGTACAGAGCAAGTGCTTCGTCATTATCTGATAGTTGATGAAATTCCAGAAACTCGTTATAGCTCAGCGATTGGATATAGATTTCCTTATATCTGCCACCGATGAGTGTGCTCAGTTCATTGCTCAGCATGCGAGCATTGCTACCTGTGATGATAATGTCGGTGTTGGGTTCTGTGCGAAAACTTCGGATGGAGCGTTCAAATTCCCTGATGTCTTGTATCTCATCGATAAGGATATAGTTATGTTTATCAGATAAAAAGTGCTCTCCGATATAGTCGTTGAGATTCTGATAGGTCTGAATGTTGTCAAACTCTCTTTTCTCCTTATCTATAAAGATGATATTGTTGCAGTCATCTGCCTTCTTACGGTCACGAATCATTTTCATCATGCAGCTTTTACCTACACGACGTTGACCAACTAATACGATGATAGTCTCCTTTCCAAGATACTTTTCTATCTTGTCGATATATGATTGACGAATAATAGTTGCCATATTTTTATCACTTATAAATGAAATTTTCTGCAAATATACGATTTTTATCTTTTATAATGGATGAAAATCCTAAATATTTTGCTTTTATCTTCTATAAAAGATAAAAAATGGCGTTTTATTCTCATTTTATGATAATCATAAAGTGATTATTTATATTCCTTCAGATACCAGTCTTTGATGTACCCGGAATAATGCTTGGCAAACTCCTCGGCTTGTCCAGGAGCGCAGACCTTTACTTTCCTGGCTGGAATACCTGCCCAAATCTCATGTGCAGGAACCTTGGTGCCATGGGTAACCACAGCTCCTGCAGCAATGATAGCTCCTTCGCCAATGTCTGCCTTGTCTAGCACGGTGGCATTCATGCCGATGAGTGCCCCTTTTCTAACTGTCGCTCCGTGGACGATGGCACCATGTCCCACAGATACATCATCCTCCAAAATGCAAGGCATCGTACCGGTTTGATGGATGCAGGCGCAATCCTGTACATTCACTCTGTTTCCACATCTGATGGCATCCACGTCAGAGCGCAATACTGCACTATACCAGATGCTACAGTCATCACCAAGAATACAGTCACCGGTCAGCACTGCGTTCTCAGCGATAAAACAATTCTTTCCCCATCGGGGAGTCTTTCCCTCTACTGTCTTTATTATAGCCATATTGAATATATATTTAAATTTGGGTGCAAAGGTAACAAAAAATATTGGAATCACCTTATACTATTTCAGATACTTCTTCAGCCACAAATCGAAGAACTTGTCATATACCACGTAGGCATCATCCTGCTGGGTGATGAAATCCTTCTCCAGCAATCCCTTCAGGGCGGAATTTACAGAGCTTGGCGACGGGAGATGATATTTCTTTGCGAAGGCTCCGCTCTTTACGCTTCTGGCTTCGCCCTCTGCAGAGATGGCGATGAAGACATTGCGCTGCTTTTCCGGCATCTGGCGCAGAAGGGTCTCGTAGGTGTCTGATGCCATGTTGAGATTGTAGTTGATGGCGTCATCTACCATATCCAGAGTACAGGTACCCTGCTCGGGAGTCTTGAGGAAGAGGACATTCATTACTCGTTGGATGTATGAGGTGACACCACCGAAATGGGTGAAGAGTTCTTTGATAATGGCAGTATCCAGATGTTTGTTGCGCTCCTCGAACTTGGCAGTGGCAAATTCCTTGTATTTCTCAACATCCAGCGGCTTCAGGTTCATCAGTGTTACGCTCTGATAGAAAGGGCGGACAGGAGATGTAAACATTTCTGCCATCAGATGGCGATGAGAGCCCGAGAAGATGAAGTGGGCATTGGTGCATCGCTGGATATAGGTACGGAGCAATGCCTCTATGCGATTGTCGGCATAGTTGGTGATTTGCTGAAACTCGTCGATGGCAACAAGACATGGCTTGTCGGCTTGGTTGAGATAAGCGAATATCTCATCAAGCGTAATTTCCGGATTCACCATGTTGCCGATGCCTTTAGGACGAAGTTCGTCAATGATGGCTTTGCCGAACATATTGACCAAATCGCTGACGGAATTGGTTGAATAGATGTCTATGATAAAAGTATAATAATCTTTTTGGATGACTGGCTGGGCAAAGCAATGGTGAATCAGCTCTGTCTTTCCGATACGTCGAGGGGAAATCAGAGCCATATTATTCTCATTGGTCAGCATCTCTGTGATGTGCTGGGTTTCTTCCACACGGTCGCAGAAGTATTCCGGACCGGCGTAACCATTCGTGACAAAAGGATTCTTCATTACCATATTTATACCTTATAATATATTCTACGTTTGCAATTCTTTTGCAAAGATAATGCAAACGAGCGCAATGTAAGCTTGCTTACAAATTGCCGAGTGCAGCTTATCTTCTGCAAAGATACAACTTTTATTCCGATTATCATAAAGTGATTATCATAAAATGATAATGAAATAAGGAATTTTATCATTTGATGATTATCATAAATTGATAATTATGACATGGATACTCCTCTAATGTCAATAGAAAAAGGGTTGCAATCCTCGAAAAGATGGATTGCAACCCTTTATACCTTAATTATATATAAGAGTTAAGATAACTCTATCATATATTCAAATGTGGAAGCTTATTACAGCTGAGCCAACTCTACAACCTTATCTACAGCAGCGCTCAAGCCGTCCTTGTTCTTACCGCCAGCCTGAGCATAGTGAGGCTGACCGCCACCGCCGCCCTGAATCAACTTGGCAGCTTCGCGAATCATCTTACCTGCGTTCAAACCGTGATCCTTAACCATATCATCGCTGAACATCACGCTGAGCATAGGCTTGTCGTTATAAACAGAACCTACTACGCAGATCATGTTCTCTGGCAAAGCCTCGCGAACCTTGAATACCAAATCCTTGGCAGCTGCTGGCTCCATTGGCAATACGGCTGTAACAACCTTCACGCCGTTGATTTCTCTTGCATTCTCTACAAGCTTATCCTTGGCACGCTCCACAGCCTGAGCCTGGAACTTCTCAACATCCTTCTTCAGGGCATCGTGCTCGTCGATGTACTTTCTGATAACACCCTCGAGATCCTTGGCGTTGTTGAACAAGCCCTTCAAGGCTACGATGGTATCCTGCAAGCCGTAGATAGCCTCCTCGCAAGCCTTGCCTGTCAAAGCCTCGATACGGCGGATGCCGGCTGCTACGCTGCTTTCAGAGATAATCTTGAAGAAACCAATCTTACCGGTGCTCTTGGCGTGAATACCACCACAGAACTCAGCAGATGGACCGAAGCGAACCACACGAACCTTGTCGCCATACTTCTCGCCGAAGAGGGCGATAGCGCCAAGCTCCTTAGCCTCCTCGATAGGAGTATCGCGGTGCTCATCCAGGGCGTAGTCGGCACGGATCATCTCGTTTACCATGTGCTCTACCTTGCGGAGCTCCTCATCAGTTACCTTCTGGAAGTGAGAGAAGTCGAAACGCAATGTATCCTTATCTACATAAGAACCCTTCTGCTCTACGTGCTCGCCCAAAACCTGCTTCAGGCAGTAGTCGAGCAAGTGAGTAGCTGTATGGTTGGCAGCGCTTCCCTCGCGGCTTTCGATATCAACGCAAGCCATGAAATCAGCGTTTACATCCTTTGGCAACTCCTTTACGATGTGGATACTCTGGTTGTTCTCACGCTTGGTGTCGATAACCTGGATAGTCTCATCCTCGCTAACGAGTACACCCTTGTCGCCAACCTGTCCACCCATCTCACCATAGAATGGAGTGTTGTCGAGTACCAACTCATAGAAAGAGTTCTTTTTCTGAGTCACCTTGCGGTAGCGCAGGATGTGGCACTCATATTCTGTATAGTCGTAACCCACGAAGTTCTGGTCGCCTTCCTTCAAAACCTCCCAGTCGCCGTTCTCTACGGCTGCAGCATTGCGGGCACGCTCTTTCTGCTTCTTCATCTCCTCGTCGAAGCCTGCAGCATCTACGGTGTAACCATTCTCACGGCAGATGAGCTCTGTAAGGTCGAGAGGGAAACCGTATGTATCGAAGAGGCGGAATGCGCTTACGCCATCAAGCTGAGTCTCGCCATGAGCCTTGAGCTCGTCCATATCGCCATTGAGGAGGTTGATACCCTTCTCCAAGGTGCGGAGGAATGAATCCTCTTCCTCTTTCATCACGCGGGTGATGAGCTCCTGCTGAGCTGGCAACTCAGGGAAGGCTGCACCCATCTGCTCTACCAAAACATTGACGAGCTTGTACATGAATGCCTGCTTCTGACCGAGGAATGTGTAAGCGTAACGTACGGCACGGCGCAAGATGCGTCGGATTACGTAACCTGCCTTGGCGTTGCTTGGCAACTGACCATCGGCGATAGAGAAGGCTACGGCACGGAGGTGGTCGGCGCAGACACGCATAGCGATGTCAATCTTCTCCTGCTCATCCTTACCCTCACCATTCTCACCAGTAGGAGTAGTGAAGCCATACTTCTTGCCAGAGATAGCCTCGATTTCCTTGATGATTGGCTGGAAGATATCAGTATCATAGTTAGAGTGCTTGTCCTGCAACATGCGAACCAAGCGCTCGAAGCCCATACCTGTATCGATAACGTGCATTGGGAGTGGTTCGAGAGAACCGTCAGCCTTGCGGTTGTACTGCATGAATACGATGTTCCAGATTTCGATGACCTGAGGGTTATCCTTGTTAACCAATTCACGGCCTGGCACCTGAGCCTTCTCCTCTGGAGTACGAGAATCCACGTGAATCTCTGAGCAAGGACCGCAAGGACCTGTATCGCCCATCTCCCAGAAGTTGTCGTGCTTGTTACCGTTGATGATGTGGTCGGCTGGCACGTGCTTAGCCCAGTAACCTGCAGCCTCGTTGTCGCGTTCCAGACCTTCCTCCTTGCTACCCTCGAACACGGTAACGTAGAGGTCGGCAGGGTTGAGCTTCAAAACTTCAGTAAGATACTCCCATGCCATATCAATGGCACCCTCCTTGAAGTAGTCGCCGAAGCTCCAGTTACCGAGCATCTCGAACATGGTGTGGTGGTAAGTATCATGACCTACCTCTTCGAGGTCGTTGTGCTTACCGCTTACACGGAGACATTTTTGAGTATCAACACGACGAACATCCTTGCCTGGGTCTTTTGTACCGAGGATGATGTCTTTCCACTGGTTCATACCAGCGTTTGTAAACATCAGCGTTGGGTCATCCTTGATAACCATAGGTGCTGATGGAACAATCTTGTGGCCCTTACCTTCGAAGAATTTCTTGAAGGATTCGCGCACTTCATTAGCTGTCATCATATTATCTTTTATATTAATCTTTTTTAATTCTCAAATATTGTTTCAGAGGCTGTATTTCTCCTCTGTTTTGATTATTTTTTGCCCTTAAGGGCATTTTCTTCCGAAAAACTTTGCAAAGATAAGAAGAATTGCTTAATTTTGCAACAAAATTAATTATTTTTGAAATTAAAGTTTGGAAAAATGGCTTTAAATACAGATAAAAACGTAAAATTGTACTCTTCCATCAAGGAAGTGGCTGAGGAAGTGGGTGTAACTGAGTCAACTCTCCGTTATTGGGAAAAGGAGTTTCCTTTCCTCAGGCCTAAGGTGGGTGTGAACAAGGTGCGTCAATATTCTGACAAGGATATTGAGCAGGTGAAACTCATCTATAACCTGATCAAGGTGAAGGGATTCAAGATTGCTGCGGCACGTAAGTATCTGAGTCAAAACAGAACGGGTGCCGAGAAATCGTCTGACGTTCTCGACACCCTCATTTCTGTAAGAGATCAGCTCAAGGAACTCAAGAAACAGCTAGACGGACTGGTTTAATACTTTGAACTTGGAACATTGAGCTTTGAACTTTATGATTAGTAAAGTGTAGGGGATTACCAGCATTCTTCGCCGAAAACCTCGGCGATGGTAATCTTGCTGGCCTCTTTCTTGCTGAGCTGATGGCTCCAGGCCATGAAGAGGGTCTTGGCGTATGGGCGCCAAGGACGACCCAAATATACCTTATCAACTCATTGTTTTGTTTGTTTTTGTTTTAATGATTGTAGTTTATTTGGCTTGATGAAATTCTGGAGCCGGAAGCAGTAGGCTTCCAGCTCCAGATTTCAAATGATATCATCTTTGTTCTTTTTTGATGATGATACCATCTCTGTTCTTTTCAGATTATAAGATTCTCTGCACTTCCTGCAGATCCTCAATCGTCTTGAGCTTATCCATGATGATCTTCACTTCATCACGGTCATGAATACGAAGTTCGATGGTTCCGTCGAAGATACCATTGTCGCTGCTGATGGTAAGCTTGTGGATGTTGATGCCCAGCTGGTCGCTGATAATCTTGCTCACATCGAGGAGCATGCCCTTGCGGTCGATACCCTTGATTTCGATGGTTGCATCGAAGAGCATCTGCTTGTGCATATCCCACTTGGCATCCACGATGCGGTTGCCATAGCTTGATTTCAGCTTGGCAGCTACATTGCACGAACGCTTGTGAATCTCGATGCGGTTCTTGTTATCGATGAATCCCATCACGTCGTCGCCCGGAATGGCGTGGCAGCAGGAAGGGAAGATAAACTGATTGATGTTTTCTTCGGTCAGGATGAGCGGCTTCTTCTTGTTGAAGTCCTTGCCTACCACAAAGAGTTCCTGTGGCTTTACGATGCCGCCCGTTTCCTCTTTCTGCTTGTTCTTGCCCAGGAATGGGATATAGTCGCGCCAGCTCGATGATTGTTTCTGCTTCTTGGTCTTGCCCTGCAGCTCATCGAGGTCTTTCTCTCCGAGCAGGATGCAGTGCTCGCCCAGCGACTGGAAGAAGTTGTCGCGCTTCTGTATGTTGTGGAATTCGCAGAGCTTGTCCACTACCGAGTTGGTCATCTCTAAGTTGTTTTTCTGCAGCCATTCGGTGAGGATGCTCTCACCCTTCTTCTGCACTTCGCGGGAGTCACGGCGTAATATCGCCATGATCTTGCTCTTTGCCTTGGCAGTGCTTACGAAGTTCACCCATGCAGGCTGCACGTGCTGACTCTTGGATGTGAGGATTTCCACCTGGTCGCCGCTGTTCAGCTTGTGGCTCAGAGGCACCAGCTTGTGGTTTACCTTGGCTCCGATGCAGTGGCTTCCCAGGAAGGTATGTATTTGGAAGGCGAAGTCGAGTGCAGTACATCCGGCAGGCATCGTGATGATTTCTCCCTTCGGGGTGAAGACGAAGATTTCGGATGCATAGAGGTTGAGCTTGATGGCATCGAGAAAGTCCATCGCATCTGGCTGCGGATCGTCCAGAATCTCCTTGATGGTGCTCAGCCAGTCGTTCAACTCGTTTTCATCCTCAGTATATTCGCCACCCTCCTTGTATTTCCAGTGGGCTGCAAATCCCTTTTCTGCCACCTCGTCCATGCGGTCGGAGCGGATCTGTACCTCTATCCAGCGTCCCTGCTTACTCATCAGGGTAACGTGGAGAGCCTGGTATCCGTTAGCTTTCGGATGGTTCAGCCAGTCGCGCAGACGGTCGGGATGGCTCTTGTATATTTTGCTGATGGCTACATAGACATTGAAGCATTCGTTCACCTCGTTGGTTCTGCTCTTTGGAGTCACGATGATGCGAACTGCAAGAATATCGTAGATTTCATCAAAGGAAACGTGTTTGTTCTGCATCTTGTTCCAAATGGAATAAGGGCTCTTGACGCGTGCCTTGATCTTGTAATCCACCCCCAGCTTATCCAGTTCCTCACGGATAGGAGCGGTGAATTGTGCAAAGAGGGTGTCGCGCTGCGATTCGGTATCTGCAAGCTTATGCTCAATGTTGGCATACTCCTGTGGATGGTCGTAGCGGAAGCTGAGGTTTTCCAGTTCGGTCTTGATTTTGTTGAGTCCGAGTCGGTTGGCGAGTGGTGCATATATATATAAGGTCTCGCCGGCAATCTTGTATTGTTTGTTGGCTGGTTGCGATTCCAGGGTGCGCATGTTGTGCAGTCGGTCGCAGATTTTGATGAGAATCACTCGGATGTCATCGCTCATGGTGAGCAACAACTTCTTGAAGTTTTCTGCCTGTGCAGAAGCCTGGTCTCCAAAGATGCCACCACTGATTTTTGTGAGTCCATCCACGATCTGTGCCACCTTGGCACCGAAGATGTTGGAGATGTCTTCTACCGTATAGTCTGTATCTTCTACCACATCATGGAGCAGTGCTGCGCAGATGCTGGTAGAACCCAATCCCATTTCCTCACAGGCAATCTGTGCCACGGCGATAGGGTGCATGATATACGGTTCGCCAGACAATCGGCGCACGCCCTTGTGCGCCTGACGGGCGAAGTTGAAGGCTTTTGTCACGATATCTACCTTCTTGCGGTGTCGCGAGCTGAGGTAGGTGTCGAGTAAATGCTGAAAGGCATCACCGATCAGTTTGTTGTCGGCCTGCTCTCTTTCTAGGTCTTTCAAGTTCTGGTCATCCATAGCTGTACCCTCCTATTTATAATATGATTAATGATATATTACTGAAGCCCACGATCCTGGGCGTGGGCATCAGTATATAGATTTTATTTTTTTATTTCACTTTGATCTTCTTTCCGGCACGAATGCTGTTGCCCGAAATCTTGTTCAGCTTCTTGAGCTTCTTCACGGTTGTTCCGTGGCGAGCTGCAATCTCCGAGAGTGTATCTCCGCTCTTGATAGTTACGCTCTTGCCTCTAGAGTTCTTTCTCTTCTTGCCGCGGCTGTAGCGTGAAGACTTGCTTCGGCTGCTACGTGAAGATGATACGCTGCTGCGTGAACGGCTGCTGCGGGAGCGGCTGTAGCTTGGCTCATCGTCGTTGACATCTACTACATCACGCTTCTGCAGAAGCTCATCTGCACGGTAACTGAAGATAGAATCCTTATTGTCGATAAAGGCTCCGATGAGTGATTCCGGCAAACGCACAGGCATAGGCTTGTGACTGCCGTTGATGATGTCGCGGCGATATTGTGGGTTCAGGTTGCGAAGATGCTCGGCATCGATGTTGAGAACCTTCGCAATCTGCTCAATATGAACATCCTGGTTTACTTCCACAGTATCTGTCTTGGTTGGCAACTCGGTTACCATCGGACAGATGTTGTGGTCGCAGTAATAGTTCATAATATAGTTGGCTGCGATGAAAGCTGGTACATATCCACGTGTTTCCTTTGGCAGGTATGGATAAATCTTCCAGTAGTCAGTCTCGCCCTTGGCACGATGGATTGCCTTGTTTACCTTGGCTGGTCCGCAATTGTAGGCTGCGATAACGAGGTTCCAGTCGTCGAAGATCTTATAGAGATCGCGCAGGTAGTGGGCTGCGGCATAAGATGCCTTTACTGGGTCGCGGCGCTCATCGTAGAGGGTATTCACCTCCAGACCGTAGCGCTTGCCTGTGCTCAGCATGAACTGCCAGAGACCTGTGGCTCCTACGCGGGAAACTGCCTTGGGGTTGAGTGCCGACTCGATAACCGGCAGATATTTCAGTTCCAGTGGCAGGTTGTATGCTTCCAATGCCTCTTCGAAGATAGGCATGTAGAAGTTGCTGGCACCTAGCATGAAGCTTACAGAGCGACGAAGTTTGCCGCTGTAGCGGTCGATGAACTTCTGTACTACCTCATTGTATGGCATTTCAATAAGTGTAGGGAGTCGCTTCAATCGGTCGATATATACCTGTGTTTCGAAAACCGGATTCACATCACGGTATTTGCAAGAGGTGTCGGCCATCATGTAAGCCTGTGTATTGTAGAGGTGAAGAAGGCTGTCGAGGTTGTCTTCCAAACCTTCAGGAACTTCGATTTCCTCCTGCTTACCGTCCTTGTCGGTCACGGTAATCACCTCGTCATTGTCTTCTTTATTGTCGTTTTGGGCTTGAATGCCCTGCCAGCTAAACAGCATCGCTGCTGCCATGATGATTATTTTCTTCATTATCTAATGTCTATTGTTTTCTATTTTAATTATATGCTTCTTTCTCGTTTTGTTTTCTGATGGTTACTTTTAGAATGTGAGTGAGCATTGCAGTCCGAGTGCGCCTGAACGCAGCGGGTTGTTGTATCTGCCGTTATTGAGCACGGCAGGCTCCACTCTGAGGCTGAGGTCGTCGGAGATGTCGAATTCTGAGAGCGATGCATCTACATACGCATCGATGACGGAGAAGGCGTAGATGCCAATCATCACGAAGGTTCCCATATCTCTCCAGCGGCGGAATTTGTCTTTACGCTTACGGAAGATTTCCTTGTAGCGTTCTATGTTAGAGGCATCGATTGTGGCTCCCAAATGCAGAAACTGGTTGTAGCTCTGCGTGTTCGGGTCATCATCCATAATGTCGAGGTAGGCCTGCGAGTAGTCGTGATACATCTGGTTGTTCCAGGTGATGGCGTAAGCGCAGCCTACGAAACCACCATATATAATAGGTAGTTTCCAGTATTTGCGGTTGTAGATCTGTCCTGCTCCGGGCAAAACCAGTGCAAGCCACATGGCGCGCTTGGCATCTGGTCGCCAGGTAGCCCAATCGCGCTTCTTCTTCTGCATCGGCCTGAGCGAACTGTTGAGTTTAGCCAGATTCATGCTGTCCTTGGCTGTGATGGCAGAATCTACCGAAGTCTTTGCCGTTTCTGTCGCCATCCTTGCCGAGTCGGCAGCAGCGAAGTCAGGAACGGCTACTTCTGCCTTCGCCTTCTGTTTCTGAGCCGAAACTTGGAGCGAGGTTGCCAGCAGTAAAGCCGAAATGCAAATATGTGATAAACTTAAATTCACTTTTTTATTCTTCTATATCTTATTCGGAACAGATGAAGCTGTTCCTGTTTATCGAAATAATCTATTTCTTTCTATATAAAACAAGATTTATTCCTGTTTCAGTTTATCGAAAACGTTCATGATGTGCTCCAGTTCCTCTTCATTGCTGAATGGGATGCTGATTTTTCCCTTGCCCTTGGCAGAGCAGGTGAATTGCACCTTGGTATTGAGGAATTTGGAGAGCTTTTCTCTAAGCATGGTGAATTCCTCGGGTATCTGTGTCTTGGCAGTGATGGTTTTCTTGCCGCTTTCCACGTCTTCACCGCTTTTCAGTCGCTGTACCATCTCTTCCACTTTTCTCACGGAGTAACCGTTCTTCTGGATTTCCTTGAAGAGCTTGATCTGAAGCGACGGACTGTCGAGTGCTAGGAGCGCTCTGCAATGTCCCATATCGATTTCTTTCTTCTGGAGAGCCATCTGCACCTGTGCCGGCAGCTTCAGAAGTCGGAGATAGTTGGCAATGGCAGCACGGCTTTTGCCCACACGCTCGGAAATTTTTTCCTGAGTCATTCCCTCGTTTTCCAGAAGATGTTCGTATGCAAGTGCAATCTCTATTGCGTTGAGGTCCTGGCGCTGGATGTTCTCCACGAGCGCCATCTCCATCACGTTTTCATCGCTGATGGTGCGGATGTAGGCAGGTATTGCCATGAGTCCAGCTAGTTGTGAAGCTCTCCATCGTCTTTCTCCCGCAATAATTTGGAATCGGTTTTCCGAAATCTGTCGCAGGGTGATAGGCTGGATGATGCCGATGGCACTGATGCTATCGGCGAGTTCGCGCAGCGCCTCTTCGTCAAACTCCCGTCGTGGCTGGTTTGGGTTTGCCTCGATCTGATCGAGAGGTATCTCGTTGATGGTGCTGCTGCCCTGAGTACGTACTCCCTCTGTCGAGATGAGGGCGTCGAGTCCGCGGCCCAGGGCGTTGTTTCTTATGCCGTTATTGAATTTCTTATGTACTGCCATTTTTGCTTTGAACTTTGAATTTTGAACATTGAACTTTTCTGATGGGTTCAATTTCCAAATCTTATCTATTCTTGTTGATAATTTCCTTTGCCAGTGCCAGGTGGTTCTTGGCACCATTTGATTCTGCATCGTAGAGAATGACTGGGAGACCGTGGCTCGGACTCTCGCTCAATTTCACGTTGCGCTGGATGACAGTCTTGAATACCAATTCCTGGAAGTGGCGTTTCACCTCGTCGTAAATCTGGTTGGCGAGTCGGAGACGGCTGTCGTACATCGTCAGCAGGAAACCTTCTATTTCGAGCTTCGGATTCAGTTTGCTCTTGATGATCTTGATGGTGTTGAGCAGCTTGCTGATTCCTTCCAGTGCAAAGTATTCACACTGCACTGGGATGATCACGCTGTCTGCGGCGGTAAGCGAGTTCACTGTTATCAAACCCAGCGATGGGGAACAGTCGATGAGAATATAATCGTATTCTTCGCGGATGGGGTCGAGCAGTTTCTTGATTACTTTCTCGCGATTCTTAAGGTTGAGCATTTCTATCTCAGCTCCTACAAGATCGATGTGGCTCGGCACGATGTCGAGTCCGTCGATGTCGGTAGTGTAGATGGCATCACGCACATCTGCATGGTTGATGATGCACTCATAGAGTGAACAATCTACCTCGCTGATGTCCACACCCAGACCGCTGGATGCGTTTGCCTGAGGGTCGGCATCGATGACGAGTACCGTTTTCTCCAGGGTAGCAAGCGATGCAGCCAGGTTGATGGTGGTTGTTGTCTTTCCGACGCCACCTTTCTGATTAGCTAATGCAATGATTTTTCCCATTTTTAAAGTCTATATAATAACCTGAAGTGTGCGCCTGCGAGTCTAAAATGGCTTTTGCGCACAGAAATTTTCGGCAAAGATACAAAAAATATGCGAGAAATATGTTTCTTTAAAGGTTTTTTCGTACTTTTGCACCAAAAAGAAAGATATTTTTATGGAAAATAAGAGACCTTTAGTGTTAATTTCAAATGATGATGGCTATCATGCCAATGGTATCAAGACCCTCGTGCGCTTTCTGAAAGACTGGTGCGACGTACTCGTTGTGGCTCCCGAAAGTGCCCGCTCCGGATTCGCCTGTGCCTTCTCGGCTACAACTCCGCTGCGACTGAAGCGCCGTCATAATATGGGCGAAGATGTGGAGGTTTGGTCGTGCAGCGGTACGCCGGTGGATTGTGTCAAACTGGCGCTCGACCAGTTTTACAAGGACCGTCGCCCTGATCTCGTAATCGGCGGTATCAACCATGGTGATAATTCCAGTGTGAACAATCACTATTCAGGTACGATGGGCGTAGCCAAGGAGGGATGTATGCAGCACATTCCTAGCATTGCCTTCAGCAGTTGTAACTATGATGAGAATGCCGATCTCTCGCCTTTGCGAGATGGTGTAACCCGGGTGGTGAAGATGGTTCTGGAGAAGGGCTTGCCGAAATATACCTGCCTGAATGTCAACTTCCCGGCACAGCCTCCGTTCAAGGGCTTCAAGGCTTGCAGAATGGCACATGGTTCGTGGATCAACGAGGTGGAACATCGTACGCACCCTCATGGGTATGAATACTATTGGATGGTGGGCGATTATCGCAATGACGAACCGGATGCTGCGGATACAGATCAATGGGCGGTGAATCATGGCTATATTGCCATCACGCCGACCAAGATTGATATCACGGATTATGATTGGATCAAGAACTTTGAATTATGAAGTATTATTTGATTGTAGGAGAGGCGAGTGGTGATTTGCATGCCAGCAGATTGATGCGTTCGCTAAAAAATGTTGACGAGTTTGCGGAATTTAGGTTCTTCGGTGGCGACTTGATGGCTGCCGAAGGTGGCACTCGTGTCAAGCATTACAAGGAGCTTGCCTATATGGGCTTTGTTCCTGTGCTGATGCATCTGGGTACCATCTTTTCTAATATGAAAAGATGCAAGGAAGATATTGTGAAATGGAAACCGGATGTGGTAATCCTTGTAGATTATCCTGGATTTAATCTGAATATCGCTAAGTTCTTGAAAAAGAAGACTAATATTCCGGCATACTATTATATCTCTCCTAAAATCTGGGCGTGGAAGGAATGGCGAATCCGTAGTATCAAGCGTGATATCGCCGAACTTTTCTCCATCCTGCCTTTCGAGGTGCCTTTCTTCGAGAAAAAGCACCGTTATCCTATCCATTATGTAGGTAATCCTACGGCAGAAGAGGTGAATGAGTTTCGGTCGGAATATCATCAGAATTTCGTGGAGTTTTGTGAAGAGAATAATCTGGACAGGCATCGCCCGATTATTGCTTTGCTTGCCGGAAGCCGTTTGCAGGAGATTAAGGATAATCTGCCTGCCATGATTGAGGTGGCAGAGCGGTTTGAGGATTACCAAATGGTGCTTGCAGGAGCTCCTTCCATCGAGGATTCTTATTATGAGAAGTTCCTGAAGGGTACGCCTGTCAAGATGGTGCGCAATAAGACCTATCCGCTCCTGAGTCACAGTACGGCGGCTTTGGTAACGAGTGGTACGGCTACTTTGGAGACGGCGCTGTTCGAGGTTCCGCAGGTGGTTTGCTATGAGACTCCATTGCCGCATCTGGTTCGCCTTGCGTTTAAGCATGTGATGTCGTGCAAGTATATTTCGCTGGTGAATCTGATTGCCGACAAGGAAGTGGTGCAGGAGATGTTTGCCGACCGTTTTCAAGTGGATGCCATCGCCGACCAGCTTTATCGGATTTTGCCAGGCAAGGAGGGCAGGGAGCGTATGCTTTCTGAATATCGTGAGGTGAGAGAACGTCTGGGTAACCAGGTTGCTCCTGATGAGGCTGCTGCCATTATGTTAGATCTTTTGGTCAAGCGTCGTGAAATGCTGGTTAGACTTGCCAAGGAGAGAGCCGAAGCTGAAGCCAAGGCTGCTGCCGAAGCTGCCGAGCGTGCCCGATTGAAAGCCCTGGCCGAAGCTGAAGCTGCAAAAAAGAAAGCGGAACAACAGGCTGAGGCTGCAAGAAAAAGAGCGGAAGAGGAAGCCGAAAAGGCAAGAAGAAAGGCGGAAGAGGCTAGAAGACTGGCTGATGAAGAAGCCGAAAGAGCCAGAAGGGCAGAAGAGCAGCTCAATGAGTCGCAGCAGGAGAAATTGAAATAGCTGCTCCATGAGTTGTAACCATTATAAACGTAAAAAATCCAAGCTAGAATGAATCTGGCTTGGATTTTTTTCTTATTGTACTTTTTCTGAATGAAGGTCTATCCGAAAAGCTGGAGGGTGTAGAGATAAATCACGGCAGCTGGAATTGCCATGAGTGATGAATCGAAGCGGTCGAGCATTCCGCCATGGCCCGGCAGGATATTACCACTATCCTTTACTCCCAGGGTGCGCTTGAAGAGACTTTCTACCAAATCGCCCCAGGTTCCGAAAACCGCTACAACTACTCCTAAACCTACCCATCCGAGAATGCTGAGGCGGTGAGCCTCGCCATCGTTGGCAATGTAACCGATGATGATGGCTGCGATAATTACGAAGATACCACCACCGATGCTACCTTCCCAACTCTTCGCCGGACTGATGCGAGGAAACAGCTTATGCTTGCCGAAAAGCGAACCGCTGCAATAAGCACCTGTATCATTGGTCCAGAGGAAGATGAATACGCTCAGAGGCAAGAGCATGTCGTAATGAATCTGACCATCGAATGCCGAAGTCTCAAATGCCAACACGTTGATCATCGAGAATGGAAGGGCAATGTACATTTGCGAAAGCATGGTGTAAGCCCAGTCGTTGATGGCGTTCTTGTTAGCTGTATAGAGCCCTCCGATGAAGAGGTAGATGATGGTGAGCAAGTATGGTACGAATACCACGAAGTTGCCCACGATACCTGTGCGGAATCCAGCTACGGCAAGGAAGAAATATACTCCTGCCACGGTGGTAATGAATCGGTTGACGGTTACGTCTTCCTTTTGGTTCACCAGTCCGCAGTACTCCCAGATGCTTAGGCCTGTAATCAGGGCGAACAGGAATACCATCGCCCTAGGATTCAGGAAGCAAGATACCATACACACAACGAAGAGTACGCCTGTGATGGATCTAATTACTAGATTTTTTTGTTTCTCAGTCATGGTCTTGCTTTTTATTCGTTATTTTTCTTGTTTCCAGAAGTTTTCTCGTACCCCTTCTCTGAAGCATCATCTGAAGTCTTCTCGGAACCCTTCTCTTCTGCATCCTCAGAAACCTTTGCGGGAGCTTTCTCTGAAGTATTCTCTTCAGCCTCCTCCTTCGAAGCTTTCTTTGCCTCTTCATGCTCCTTGATGGCTGCCTGAACTTCAGGCATATCCTTTACGGCATCATCAATCTTAGGCTGTTCGTCCTCCATGATTTCCTGAGAACGGCTCAGCCAAGGACGCTTGCCGAAGATGTGCTCCACGTCTTCGGCCATAATCACCTCTTTTTGAATCAGCAGCTCGGCAAGGGCGTTGTGACCCTCCTTGTGCTCCATCAGGATGTTCTTGGCACGGGTGTATTGCTCGTTCACCATCTGCAGAACCTCCTTGTCTATCTCGCGGGCTGTAGTCTCTGAGTATGGACGCTGGAATGAATACTCGTTCTGGTTGTAATAGCAGATATTTGGCAAAGTCTTGCTCATACCCAGATAAGCCACCATTCCGTACGCACTCTTGGTCGCGCGTTCCAGATCGTTCATCGCACCGGAAGAAATATGACCGGTGAAAAGTTCCTCGGCTGCACGTCCACCCATCAGCGAGCACATCTCATCGAGCATCTGCTCCTTGGTGGTAATCTGTCGCTCCTCAGGGAGATACCAGGCTGCTCCGAGTGCCTGACCACGAGGCACGATCGTAACCTTGATGAGTGGATTGGCATACTGACAGAACCAGGAAATGGTTGCATGGCCTGCCTCATGGAGTGCGATGCTTCGTTTCTCATCGGCAGTCATCACCTTGGTCTTCTTCTCCAGTCCGCCTACGATTCTATCTACGGCATCAAGGAAATCCTGCTTGCATACCGCCTTCTTGTCGTGGCGGGCAGCGATAAGGGCAGCCTCGTTACATACATTTGCAATATCAGCACCCGAAAAGCCAGGGGTCTGGCGAGCCAGGAGGTCCACGTCTACAGTGTCATCTATCTTGATAGGCTTGAGGTGAACCAGGAAGATTGCCTTACGCTCGTTCAAGCCTGGGAGATCTACGTGGATTTCTCGGTCAAAACGGCCGGCACGGAGCAGGGCGCTGTCGAGCATATCTACACGGTTGGTAGCTGCCAGAATGATGACACCACTATTGGTACCGAAACCGTCCATCTCTGTAAGCAGGGCGTTGAGCGTGTTCTCTCGCTCGTCGTTTCCGCCCATTGCCGGGTTCTTGCTGCGGGCACGGCCCACAGCATCGATCTCATCGATGAAGATGATGCAAGGAGCCTTCTCCTTTGCCTGGCGGAAGAGGTCGCGTACGCGCGATGCACCCACGCCGACGAACATCTCTACAAAGTCTGAACCGCTCATGGAGAAGAATGGTACGCCAGCTTCGCCAGCTACAGCCTTTGCCAGGAGAGTCTTACCGGTTCCTGGAGGACCAACGAGCAATGCGCCCTTAGGAATCTTACCACCCAGATCGGTATATTTCTGCGGATTCTTGAGAAATTCCACGATTTCCTCTACTTCCTGCTTGGCACCTTCCTGTCCGGCAACATCCTTGAAGGTGATTCCCAGGGAATTTCCCTTCTCGTACATCTTTGCCTTGCTCTTACCTACATTGAAGATGCCGCCGCCCATGTTACTCATGCCGCTTCCCATTCTGCCCGACATCCAGTAGATGAAGAGGAAGAAGAGGAGGAGAGGGGCAACGCTCATTACGAGATTCCAGAAATCATTGCTCTTCTGGTTATCGTAACTGAAGGAACGGATTTTCTTCTCCTTCACCATTTCGTTGGCGTAGCGATCTACCTCGTCGATCGATCCGAACTGTACCTTGACGTAAGGATTCGGTCCTACGCTCTGGGCGCTCATTTTATAGACATCTCTCGTATATTTCGGGTTGATATATATCTTGAGAGTACTTTCCGTCTTGTTGGCTACTACGCTCAGCACGTATCCCTTATCTACATATTGTTTGAATTCGGTATAGGTGGCTTCCTTGGCTGCGCTTCCGCCCAAGGCATCACCACCGCCACTGAAAAACAAAGCGATGAGGGCGATGAGGATAATGGTGTAGAGCCAATTCATGTTAAACCTAGGCATCTTCGGACCTTTTCCTCCGCCAGGATTATTGAAGTTGTTGCTTTGTTCCATTGTTATTGTTTATTTCTATTTGATGTATGCTCTTTTTTTCTCTCTTGATGCGCTGTTTTAGTGCATCATCTTTCTTAATGCCGTTCTTGAAGCATCTGTAGAGTCTGCTGCCATGTTCGGCATTCTTGGGAATTAGTCGAGATTCGGAATATGGGTAAGCTTGGCGTCTGCCCAGAGATGCTCCAAGTCGTAATAGGCGCGTACCTCTGGCAGGAAGATGTGAACGAGAACATCCACAAAGTCCATAGCCACCCACTGGTCGTTGCCCAGACCTGCCACATTCACCGGCTTTTCGCCAAGGTTCTTGCGGCACATATCGCCCACTGATTCTGCGATGGCTTCTACCTGTGTAGGTGATCCACCCTGACAGATGATGAAATATTTGGCTATGGTGCCATCCATTTCACTGAGGTCAGCGATAACGATGTCTTGACCTTTTTTCTCCTGTATTCCTTCCTTAATAGTCTCTACGAGTTGTTTAACTGTGTTCATTTAATCTTTCTTTATTTTTTTATTTTCTTTATTTACTACCTTATTATATGTAATTATGGTACAAAGATACGCTAAATACCCGAAAAAGCCATAGAAAACAGAAAAAATTGAGATTTTTTAGAAAAAAGTGCTGAAAAATTTTGGTGATTCAAAAAAATGTTGTACCTTTGCACCCGCAATTGAGAAACAATATGCTTGAGATTGCAATGATATTGGGATATGGTGTAATGGTAACACTACAGATTCTGGTCCTGTCATTCCTGGTTCGAGTCCGGGTATCCCAACTTCATCCATTCAGGCATTCTTCTTAAAGGTAAAATTGGGATATGGTGTAATGGTAACACTACAGATTCTGGTCCTGTCATTCCTGGTTCGAGTCCGGGTATCCCAACTAGAGAGCATCTTTCATTTCGAAAGATGCTTTTTTCGTATATTTACCTTTTGGAGATTGAGGGAGAACTTTGCATTCTACTATGTTCTTCAAAAGAAAAGAGGGTGTGTCATGGACTTATGGCACACCCTCTTATTTGATTTCAATAACATCTTTTATTTGTTCTCTGCATCAATGGCCTTGATTTTCTCTTTTACGAGCTTCAAGTCTTCTTTGAGCTTTTCTACCTTACGGTTCATTTCCTCTACCAGGCTGTTACCCTTCTTGCTGGCAGCATTGAGGAAGCCGAGGTTGTTCTCGTAGGTTGTAATCTCAGCGCGCAGCTGATCGTAGCGGCGCAGCAGTCTGCCACGTTCGTTGTCTAATGCGTTGACACCTTTCTCGGCAACATTCTTGAGGTTGTTCTTGAAGTTGTGGATATGGCGCTTGGCATTGTTGGAACGCAAGGTCTTGTAGAGCTTGTCCATCACCTCGTGATACTCCTGGTAAACCTTGTCTTTCTCCTTGAATGGTACGTGACCTACAGCGTTGTACTCTGCGATGAGGTCCTGCATATTCTTCTGCAAGTGCTCGCCGGCGTTCTCAACCAACTCGTTGAGCTTAGCGATGATCTCACGCTTCTTGTCCAGGTTGGCATGCTCCTCGCTGCGTGCACCGGCGTTCAGCTTGTTGCGTGCATCGAAGAACTTGTTGCATGCGCCGAGGAATTCCTTCCAGAGCTGGTCGCCCTGCTTGCGAGGCACGTAGCCGATGTTTTTCCATTCTCTCTGCATCTGGATCAGCTTGTCGCCGGTCTTCTTCCACTCAGTGCTATCTGCCAACTGCTTAGCCTTCTCCACGAGTTTCTGTTTCTTCTCGAGATTCTCTGCATACTGGCTCTTGATATTCTTGAAGAATTCAGCCTTCTTGCTGAAGAATTCGTCGTTGGCGATTCGGAAGCGCTCGAAGATTTTCACGTTCATCTTCTGAGGAGCAAAGCCTATCTTCTTCCATTCACCCTGAATCTCGATGATAGCCTTGGTAGCATCTTCCCAATCGGAAGCCTGCTTCTTCTCCTTCAGATTGATAGCCTCAATCTTTTCGCAGAGGGCAGTCTTGTTGGCAAGATTCTCCTCCTCCTTGGCACGCAGATCCTCGAAGTGCTGCTGGTGCTTCTTGTTGATTACGGTACTTGCGTTCTTGAAGCGGGTCCAGATTTCCTCGCGCAGCTCCTTTGCTACAGGACCGATTTCGCGGTATTCCTGGTGCAGGTCTTGCAACTGGTGGAAGGCTGAGATTACATCTGGCTCTTCTGCGAGCTTCTCGGCAGCCTCGCAGAGCTTAGTCTTTGCCTCAAGATTCTTCTTGAAGTCGTATTCGCGAGCCTCGTTGTTGAGTTTCAGGAGGTCGTAGAACTGCTCCACGTAGAGCTGGTAGTTCTTCCATACCTCATTTGCCTTGTCAGCAGGGATAGTCTTGATTTCCTTCCATTCCTGCTGCAGGGTCTTGAATTCCTGATATGATTTGTTGGCCTCTTCTGGCGAAGTGGTCATTGCTTTGATCTTTTCGATAATCTCAAGTTTCTTCGCAAGGTTTTCCTGCTTTTCCTCTTCCTGCTGAAGGAAGATCTTGGCTCTCTTTTCCTTGATAATCTGCATTTCGGCCTTGAAGGCTTCTTCTGTGTCATCTGGTAAGAGAACATACTTTTCAGGATCACCACCTGCTGCGAGATACTCTTTTGTCTGCGCATCTCTTTCTGCGAGATGAATCTTGTAGAAAATTGTCTTCAGCATATCAAGCTCCTCTTTGTTAGGAACTTCTGCACTATGAGCAATTTCTTTTACTCTTTCGAGTACTTCCTGCTTGGTGGCGTATGCCTTCTTGGCAGGATCCAGGGTGCTCTGCTGCAACAGAGCGTTTTCTTGAGAGTCCATCATGTCACTTTGTTTAGTTTATGATTCGAGTTTCTTTGGCCGGTAGTCGTCTCAGACGATTCGACCCACAAAAATATTTATTATATTAATTCTGCAAACTTAAACAAAAAAATCGAATATCTAGTCAAGATATTCGATTTTTTATACTTTTATAACAATAGAAGCCCTTAGGGCTGCATTTTCCAGCTATAATTGTTCCAATATTTATAACAGTCGCTTGTATCTCAAGAAGCCCCAGCTTAAGCCTGAGACGATGAACGAGAGTATCAGGGCGAAGGCGAATCCGTAAGGACTCTCTTCCATGCCGTTGATCAGGTTCATACCGAACAAGGATGAAATCAGCGTTGGCAACATCATGACGATACTGATACTGGTGAGGGTACGCATCGTGGTGTTCATATTGTTGTTGATGATGCTCGAGTAGGTATCCATCGTAGATTCCAGAATGTCGGAGTAGATACTGGTGGTTTCCCTAGCCTGCGTCATCTCGATGTTTACGTCCTCGATCAGGTCAGCATCCAGCTCATCCACCTGCAGCTTGAACTTCAGTTTAGAGAGCAGGGTTTCGTTGCCGCGGATAGAGGTGGTGAAGTAGGTGAGGGAGTCTTGCAGGCGGCTCAGGCCTATCAGGCTCTCGTTGTTCACGCCGTGGTCAAGATTTCTCTTTGCCTTCTCGATAAGTGAATTGATCTGTTTGAGTCGTTTCAGATACCATACGGCAGAAGAGAGGAAGAGTCGGAATATCATATCCACATAGTCGGTGAATCCTTCGCCGCGTTTCTGTTGATAGCTTACGAAGTCTATCATCATATTGGTTTCGTAGAAGCATACGGTAATGGTTACGTCGCGCTTGTGGATGATGCCTAGCGGCACTGTGGTATATGGGGTGCGGCTGCGTATTTCCTTGACGTAAGGGATACGGAGGATGATGAGCATCCAACCGTCGTCGTATTCGTAGCGGGCACGCTCATCGGTATCGCTGATATCCGAAAGGAAATAATCAGGGATCTTGAATTCTTCTTCCAGCAGTCGCTGGTCTTCATCGGTTGGACATGTTACCTGTACCCAACAGTTTGGCTGCCACTCATTGAGTGCAGTCAGATTCTTATCGATATTCCAGAAAGTCTTCATTGTTTGCTAATCTCCAAATAATAAAAGGTTTGGGTATGGAGATGAGCATTGGGTTGCGCCCTTCTTGTGGGCTTACGGTTGCTGAATCTCCACGCCTTACAATTCGTTATTGTTCTCCGCGTGATAATCGTCCATTTTGGTTGTTATTTAATGAAACATCTGCAAGCTTTTCTGCATTCTGTTCTGATCAGATTTTACAGTTCTTGCCAAATCGCCTGCAAAGGTAATGATTTTAATTGAGAAAAGGAACAAAAAAGCCGAGAATTTTCTTTCTCGGCTTTCTTTTTTCATCATTTTGTAATTTCTTGTTTCTTATTTAGCAGGAATCTCAGCCAGGAGCTGCTTCATCAGGTTCCAGAAAGGAGCTACGCAGCTAATCTGGCAACGCTCATTGGCTGTGTGAGGGCTGAGCAATGTAGGACCAAATGAAACTACATCGAGGTGAGGATACTTGCCCAGGATGATAGAGCACTCCAAACCAGCGTGAACAGCCTGCACTACGCCGTCCTTGCCGTTCTGCTCCTTGTAAACCTTCAGCACATGCTCCAGAATGTCGCTCTTAGGGTTAGGGTTCCAGCCGCCGTAAGCACCGCTGAACTCTACCTTCATGCCAGCCATGTTGAAGCAGCTCTCCATCATGGTAGCGAGATACATCTTGTAGTACTCGTGGCTGGAACGGGCCAGAATCTTGATGGCTGCCTTGCCGCCGCCAATCTCGATGATGGCGAGGTTGGAAGATGTCTCTACGATGCCTGGCATAGATGGAGCCATACGCAATACGCCGTCGTGGCAGGCATAGATGGCATCTACCAGGTTGTCCTGAATCTCTGCAGGAACCTCTGTAGCTGGAGTCTCTACGTTCTCGGTGAAGAATTCAATGTTCTCGATGTTTTCGATGCCGTTGAACTCATCGCAGATCTCGTCCTTCCAGTCGGCTACCATGTCGTTCAGTGCCTCTACGTTCTCCTTTGGCAGGGTGAGTACTACCTGTGCCTGGAATGGGATGGCATTGCGCATGTTGCCGCCCTGCCATGAAGCCAGACGTGCATCGAGCTCAGAGATAGCCTCGCGTACGAAGCGAACCATGCACTTGTTGGCGTTGGCTCTACCTTCGTTGATCTCGATACCGGAGTGACCGCCCTTCAGTCCCTTCAAGGTAACCTTCACGGCTGCATCTTCCTTGTCTGTCTCTACCTCTTTATAGTCGAGTGTTGCTGTAATGTCGATACCGCCGGCGCTGCCGATTACGAACTCACCCCATACCTCTGTATCGAGGTTCAGGAGAATGTCACCGTTCAACTCGCCCTCAGGAAGACCGTTGGCACCAAACATGCCTGTCTCCTCATCAGCAGTGATCAGACCCTCTACTGGTCCGTGCTGCAGGTCCTTAGCCTCCATCACAGCCATGATGGTAGCTACACCCAGACCGTCGTCGCTACCCAGGGTGGTCTTGTTGGCACGTACCCAGTCACCGTCGATGATGGTCTCGATTGGGTCGTTCTCGAAGTCGTGGTTGCTTTCAGGAGCCTTCTGAGGCACCATATCCATGTGTGCCTGCATGATAACACCCTTTCTGTTCTCCATGCCTGGAGTAGCAGGTTTGCGCATCACGATGTTTCCGGCAGCATCCTGGAAAGCCTCTACGCCAGCTTCCTTTGCCCAGTCGAGCAAATAAGCCTGAATTTTCTCCAAATGTCCTGATGGACGTGGAACTTGTGTCAACTTGTCGAAATTACGCCAGATTTCCACTGGACTAAGATTCTTAATGTCAGCCATAATATCTTTATTTTAAATGTTAATGTTCTTTTTGTTTTTGAATGTTATGCTTCTTCGTAAACGCTAGTGCTATCCATCCGTAGATGCCCAACAGGATGACGAGCAGGGTCTGTACGGAGTGAACGATGAGCACGAAGTAGAGGGCGTCGTTCTGCTGGATGCCATAGAGGATAAGCATTGTCTTCACTGCAAAATGCCATGGACCCGCTCCATTGGGTGTAGGTACGATTACAGCTATGCTTCCCACGATGAAGGTCACCAGTCCGCACATCAGATTGAGATGGCTCGTAGATTCAAAGCACTGGAAGGTGAGATAGTAGTGCAGGAAGTAGCTCAGCCAGATGCCCAGGGTGAAGGCGATGTAGAGCGGTACGTTTCTCACGCCCTTCAGCGAGATTACTCCCTGCCAGAGTCCGTTCAGCGTAGCTTTCACCTTATTATATATAGCCAGTTTCTTGAGCAGCATGTGAGCCAGGAAGAGTACGGCGATGCCGCAGATGGCGGTAACCAGGTATCCGGTGGCTGTGAAGTTGCCCAGTATGCTGTCCATGCTCGTGCCCGTCTTGTCGAAGAAGTTTAGGAAGACGGGTATTTGCATCAGGAACACCAGTCCTGCGATGAGTAGTACGAGCAGCGAGTCGATGGCTCTCTCAGTCACCACGGTGCCCAGTGCTTTCGGAAACGAAACGCCGTCCCATCTCTTCAGTACGGCACATCTTGCAAATTCACCCGAGCGGGGGATGACGAGGCTCAGGGCATACGAGAGGAATATGGAGTTGATGCTTACGCTGCTGCGCGACTTTTCGCCGATGGGCTCCAGCGCCTGCTTCCATCTCCATCCTCTGAAGAGTTGTGCCGAGATACCGAAGGGGAACGACAGCAGCATCCAGGTCCAGCTCATCTTGTGGAGCAGTACCTCCTCCACCTGCTTGAAATCGAATCCGCGATACATCCAATAGAGGATGGCACCGCCCAGAAACAAGGAGAGTGCCACCTGCCAAATATTGTTTGCTATCTTTTTCTTTTCCATCATAGCTGCAAAGGTAACACTTTTATCGCTTATATGGCACTACTTTCGCATATTTTTAGCATAAATAAACGGTTAGACTCCTTTTTATTTCCTCTTTTTTATATAAAAGATGAAAAAAAAAGCATTCAAGGGGTGATTTCTCGAAAAATAATCGTATTTTTGCAAAATAAATATATCAATATCGTATAGAACGTATGAAAGCTGTAAAGCCAAAGAAAAATCTAGGTCAGCACTTCCTTACTGACCTCAACATAGCCAAGCGCATCGCCGACACGGTGGATGCCTGCCCTGATATACCTGTTCTTGAAATTGGACCGGGTATGGGCGTTCTTACCCAATATCTCGTAGAGAAGCCTCGCCCGGTAAAGGCGGTGGAAATCGATTCTGAGTCGGTAGCATATCTCCACGAGAATTTCCCGACACTGAAGGATAACATTATCGGAGAGGATTTCCTGAGGATGGATCTCAATCAGATATTCGATGGAAAGCAGTTCGTGCTCACGGGCAACTATCCATACGATATCTCTTCGCAGATCTTCTTCAAGATGCTCGATTACAAGGATCTCATTCCTTGCTGCACGGGTATGATTCAGCGAGAGGTGGCTTTGCGCATGGCTTCCGAGCCGGGCAACAAGGCGTATGGTATCCTCAGCGTACTCATCCAGGCATGGTATGATGTGGAGTATCTCTTCACCGTAGATGAGGGCGTGTTCAATCCACCGCCAAAGGTGAAGAGTGCCGTCATCCGTATGACCCGTAACGAGGTGACCGATCTGGGATGTGATGAGAAACTCTTCAAGCGACTGGTGAAGACCGTGTTCAACCAGCGCCGCAAGATGCTCCGAGTAAGCCTCAAGCAGATGTTCCCGGGTGTAACCCCACGTGAGGATTTCTACACCACCGACATCATGACCAAGCGCCCTGAGCAGCTCTGCATCCAGCAGTTTGTGGAACTCACCAACTATGTGGGCGAAGAACTGAAACGATTGGAATTAATAAAATAATAAACAAAAAAATATATACAGACTATGATCGACGTAAAAGAAACTTTGAATTCAGCAGCAGAGCGTATGGAGATGGCAGCAATGTATCTCGCAGAAGAGCTCTCTCATGTTCGTGCAGGTCGTGCTAATGTGGCTATCCTCGACGGCGTGCGTGTTAACAGCTATGGCAGTATGGTTCCATTGAACCAGGTGGCTACCGTAACCACTCCTGATGCCCGCACCATCGCCATCCGCCCTTGGGACAAGAAGGCTATCAAGGATATCGAGAAGGCTATCATGGACAGCGGAGTGGGTATCACACCGGAGAACAACGGTGAGATTGTACGTCTCGGTATCCCTCAGCCTACCGGTGAGCGCCGTAAGGAGCTGGTCAAGCAATGCAACAAGATTGCTGAGCGTGCCAAGATTGAGGTTCGCAACGTGCGTCAGGAAATCAAGGAGAAGCTGAAGAAGGCTATCAAGGATGGTCTTTCAGAGGACTTGGAGAAGGATGCAGAGAACGATTTGCAGAAGCTTCACGATAAGTACATCAAGCAGCTCGAAAGTTTGATGGACGAGAAGGAAAAGGAAATCATGACAGTCTAGAAAGACGTCATGTTTTTCAGACTTACATTATTAATATGTGATAATGAGAGGACTCGTTATTAAGAATACAGGCAGCTGGTACACCGTCAAGACTGACGATGGCCAGCTGATTGAAAGTAAAATCAAGGGCAATTTCCGATTAAAGGGCATCCGCAGCACCAATCCTGTGGCGGTGGGCGACTATGTGCAGCTCATCACCAACCAGGAGGGCACGGCGTTCATCTCTTCCATCGAAGACCGCCAGAACTATATTATCCGTAAATCACCCAACCTCAGCAAGCAGAGTCACATCCTTGCGGCTAATCTCGATCAGGCACTGCTTGTGGTTACTGTGAATTACCCTGAGACTTCCACCACCTTCATCGACAGATTCCTGGCTGGAGCCGAGGCATACAGAGTGCCCGTCATCATCGTGTTCAACAAGTGCGACCTTCTAACCGAAGAAGAGCTGCGCTACGAGAAAATGATGCGCACCCTCTATGAGACCATTGGTTACCAGTGTGTAGAGATTTCGGCTGCTACCGGTGAGGGCGTAGATGAGTTGCGTCCGCTCATCCGAGACAAGAAGTCGCTGCTCAGCGGCAACAGTGGCGTAGGCAAGTCAACCCTCATCAACCAGCTCATTCCGGATGCCGGACAGCGCACCGCCGAAATCAGCGAGGCGCATAACAGCGGTATGCATACCACCACCTTCAGCGAGATGCTGGAACTGCCGGAAGGAGGCTATCTCATTGATACTCCGGGCATCAAGGGCTTCGGTACCTTTGATATCGAGAAGGAGGAACTCACCAGCTATTTCAAGGAAATTTTCAAGTTTTCGCAGAATTGCAAGTTCTCCGACTGTACCCACACCCACGAACCGGGCTGTGCCGTCATCAAGGCTGTGGAGGAGCATTATATTGCTGCCAGCCGCTATCAGAGCTATCTCTCTATGCTCGAAGATAAGGACGAGAATAAGTATCGTGAGGCATTCTAGAAACCATGGTTTCCGGAGTGGATATAAAATAAAAATTATGGCAAAACAGGAACTGAAGGATTTTAAACAGCGCGTAGAGGAAGGCGAATTTGCACAGAGCGCAGAGATTTCTGCCAGTTATCTCGACGAAGACATCCTGATCATAGACAATGTCAAGGTGTTGCAGAATCCAGACCCCGTGAGATTGCAGATGAACATGGTTGCATCCTGCTTGCGTGGCAGTCTGAAAGTAGAGTATAATGGCAATATCCTCTTGGTAGAGAAGGGCGATATCTTTATCTGTCCTCCCAACTCTACACTCGACATCGTGGAAGTGTCGGGCGATTTTGCGTGCACGGCGATGTGTGTGAGCAATCACGGCATGCTGAATATCCTTCGTTCTCATATTTCGGTATGGAATCGGGCGATGTATGTGAGCAAGGTGTCTGTGCTGAAGATGAACGAGGTGGATATGGTATTCTATGCCAAGTTCACCGATCTGGTGCGTCTGTGCCTGGATCCGTCGTTCTGCGAGCGCACTTCGTGGAAGCCTTATCGCCGAGAGATTGTGGAGACGCTCTTGAAGAGTGCGCTCCTGGCGGTGAGCAACATGCTGCTGGAGGATATGCCGAAGGAGGAGCTGAATTCCAGTTCTAGCGAACTTTTCGATCAGTTCCTGGAGCTGTTGCAGCAGGCGGAGGTGAAGCATCAGCCGGTGGAGAATTTCGCCCGCAAGCTCTGCATCACTCCGAAGTATCTCTCCATCATCTGCAAGCGCCATTCGGGCAAGACGGCGATAGAGTGGATTACGGAATATACGCTTGCCGACATCACTTATTTCCTCCGTTCCACCTCGAAGACCATCAAGGAGATTTCGGGCATTCTTGGTTTCTCCAACACATCTTTCTTTGGCAAGTATGTGAGAGAGCATCTCCACATGTCGCCATTGAAATATCGTGAAAGTTTGAGGAAGAAATAGCGTTTTGCTATGCTATCTCAAGAAAAATGGCAACCGGAAATAATTCGGTTGCCATTTTTCTTTCTTACTTCTCTGGGAAGATTTCTGCCAGTTTCTTTGCCATGCGCTCTGCGAGTACGGTGGTATATACTACCTTGCCCTCTGGGTTGATGAGATACATGGTAGGGAGCCATGAAATCTTGTAATCCTTGGAAATCTGGGTTTCCTTCCACTTCTTGAACTCGCTGTACTGCTCCCATTCCACGCCGTTTGCCTGGGTGTAGTTGTCGAGCTTCTGCTTGTCGGTATCCATGGATACACCGATGAACTTGGCACGGGTGCCGTACTTTTGGAACATCTCCTTGACGGTAGGAATCTCTCTGCGGCAATCAGGACACCAGGTAGCCCAGAAATCCAATACCGTCCATGTTCCCTTCTTGAGAGCAGGGAAGGCTGGGGCCTCTGTTCCTACAGCCAGGAGATTCTTGGCATAGAGTACATCCACATCCTGTGGGTTCTGGGCTGTTGTTGCGCTGCCCTGAGCGCTGGCTCCGATGACAGATGCTGCCATGAGGAGCAAAGAGAATATTGCTTTTTTCATTTTTCTTTGTATTTAAAAACTGCTGCAAAGATACGGATATTTTTTTGAATTCGCTATCGGATGAAAGAAAAAATGCCGGGTGCATCTTGAAAAAGATGGCCCGGCATTGTTTCTTAGGGTGGAGCTGGAGGGAATCGATCCCTCGTCTGCACAAGAAAACCATATGCATTCTACATGCTTATTCCTGCCTTCAATTTTCGAGGTATGGCAAGATCTGGAGCACCAACAATACCGATTAAGCACGTTTTCTGCTAAAAAAGTGTAAAAAAGCAACAAGAGAGTAACAAGGTTATCGATTTTTCTTTAAATTTGTGGTGCAGTAAGATGTTTATCTTTTATTTAAAGCCAAAAACCTTAGTGCTTATGGAAAGATATTATATTAAAATACTGCTTGGATCATCTTTGCTTCTTGTTTCCAAGCTCTCATTGGCTCAAACCGCCAACTATATCAAGACATCAACCTACCTTGATGCCTCAGGTATTTCTCGTGCCATAAGTGCGGATTATTGCAATGGCATTGGAAAGAAGATAGCTTCTGTTTCAAGTACGACGGATTACATAGGCTCTTATATCTTAAAGAACGGAAGTTTGGACAAACTTCTGTTCGATGGTGGCTATTGTACATTTAGCGGAAATACACCGCAGTTCCATTATTATAGCCTCGACCACTTAGGCAATGTTCGAGTTGTGGCAAATGAGAGTGGAGCGTTGGAACAAGCCATCCACTATTATCCCTTTGGTGGCATTTTCGGTGATTTTGAAAAATTTTGGATACATATATAAACAATGTATATGGAAAAAATGCTTTAGAAAACCTTTTTAAGCATGAGTCATCTGAGGCTGTTATAAAGAAAACTTTAATGAAATGGTTAAACGAGTATAGGGAATATGAAAACAAATAACATTCTTACATTTTTACTAATTAGCATTTTTATCCTTGCGAGCTGTAGAGATAATAAAATGTATTTTGATGAGCAATCTCAAAGCTTAGTATCTCTAAATGACTACAAATTGCGTAATTTGTTATTTTTTAACAAAACAAAAGATATTTATTATTCTATTGAACT
The DNA here is from genome assembly GCF_003473645.1 of Prevotella sp. AM23-5. Taxonomy (NCBI): domain Bacteria; kingdom Pseudomonadati; phylum Bacteroidota; class Bacteroidia; order Bacteroidales; family Prevotellaceae; genus Prevotella; species Prevotella sp. AM23-5. The sequence continues at coordinate 30,725 of NZ_QUCG01000020.1, forward strand.
AAAGGAAAATAGCTCCGATAAACTATGTTTGAAAAAAAATGAAATATGGTGAGGTGTTTTATGAGGAAAATGACAGTCTTGTTCCTTATGAAAATATCCTACAAATCTTTTTCCCTTCTTGCAAGTTTAAAATAATTAATTTCACGGAGGGTGATGCTGCTCCATATATAATTTTTCTAGAGACAGATTCTCTTGGATATTTAAGAGAAGTTAAAAACGAAAATATAGATTGATATGAAATGTAGTTTATTAATAATTCTGCTTTTGATTTGCATGTTGACTAAGGCAGGAGTACAAGATTCAAGTATGCAGGTTGTTCGCTTGAACTATGAGCAAGTGTTGGTCTCTCCTTTAGACTTGTCCGAGGGAAAGGGACATCTATGGAATCTCTGCAATATGGACAAGCTTAAAACATTGTCTTATGAGAGAATCTTCAGAAATGATTCAACTATAGTCGATGTTTTTGACGGCAGCATATATAAATATAAGGAGAATGGTTCTTGCTTGGAACTGTTGCGTAGTGAACAGCCGACTTGGTGGCTAGCTTACTCTTCTCCAATATCCATGTGTGAGGGACGAGCTGACCTATGGCAGTCTGATAGTTGTACATTCTCTTCGAGAGGTGTTTACAGTGGCAAGTATGCAATAAACCAGGCAGGAAAGTACATATGTTCTGTTGTAGCAGCGGGAACCTTGGTTTTATCAGAGGAGGATACTTTGCAAAATGTTTTTCTTCAGCACGAGCAACTATCTTCGGATATGTTGGTTTACAATGACTCTGCCATAAGTTCCACTCCTGCTAGAATGAGTTGTATGGAAGAAAACTACCAATGGAAAATAGTAGGATTTCCATTTCCTCTATTGTTGTCTAAAAAACAGACGGTTTTGCAAGATGGTCAAATCGTTTCCCAAGACCGCAAGTTTTTAGTGTTGCGCCTCTCTCCCAACATAAATGAAGAGATAGCCAAGGTGCAAAAGCAGAATGCAAGTGGAGTGGAGGATGGGCATAAATATCGGGTAATTTCGGAATGCGATATTTCTTGTGATGAGAATAACCAAGTCAAGGTAACTTTAGGTGTGAAGCAGTTTTCGCAGGCTACCGTCATTGTATCTACCTTGAGTGGAATGTTGTTGCGTAGGAAAACTTGGCAGTGTCAGTCCTCGCTGCAAAACGAAATCTTGGTCGATTGCTCAGGTTTCTCTCTCGGTCAATATACCATAAGTATAGAGGTCGGTGGCGATATGGTTAGTAAAAAGTTTGTAGTTAAATAGATAAGGAGAAAAATATGAAAACTCTTTTGGCGTATATTGTATTAATCAGCGTGGCGCTGATGTGTCCTGTGCTTTCTTCGGCAAGTGATAACGATGATGTTATTGTTATAGACACATTGTCTTCTGATCGAATAGCAACTTATGATAATGGTGTATTCGATCCATATAGCATTAACAAGCCCAATGTGACATTGCCTTCTCCAGAAGCTCAGAAACTTGGTGAATATAATGGGTATCCCGTGTCTCCAGCCACGGGACTGGTTGACATCAATATTCCTCTTTTTAATTTGGATTTCTTTAAACTGTCCCTGCCTTTCAACTTGACTTACCATTCCTCTGGCATCAGAATCCAAGACGAACCAGGGATGGTTGGCTATGGCTGGACTCTTCAACCTGGCTATCGCATTTCACGCATTGTTATGGGAAAGCCAGACGATGTATCATGTCGTATAACGCAAGAAATTGTAGGCAATGTTGGTGTTAACAGTCCTCTGACTACGAAGATTCAAAGTGCAGTCCCTGCATCTGTCTGTGACAATGGTGGAAGCGGTTATGATTTTGACACTGTGCGCTATGATGTACAACCTGACATTTTTAGCATAAGTATTCCTAAAGTATCAGCTAGTTTTATACTAGAGAATACAGGTTTCAGTTATTCTGTAAAAATGCTAAACTCATGCGCTTTGAAGATTATGCCTCTTCAAATACTACGTAATCGCGAATTAACATTACTTGGCTTTAAAGTGTTGGATGACCAAGGTAATGTATATTACTTTGGCAGCGAAGAATACAGTGGTCGCCAAAGACTCGATTATGAGGAATATACCAATACAGAAATGTTACCAGCCGTATCAAGTTGGATGTTGCGGAAAATAGAGTCACCTCAGGGTAACACCACTTTCAGGTACGCTGATTATACATACAACTCATCTTTTGTTCAGGAATGTGGTACCTTGCTAGATAATGGCACCAGCAGTGGACATAGTGGTGTCATGGACTACAAGGACTTGACTAACAACCAGTCTTATAGCGTATCCTACTATAACGAACATCCTGCGACTTACAATGTCAAGTTATTGAGTGGCATAGACAATCCTATGTTTTCTTGCAGCTTTGCTTATACTAATGGCGTAATTGCTTCTATCACAATAAAAAACAAGGACGTGTCTCCTACAATAGTCAAGCAGATTTCGTTTGTTCATGGCTCAGACAATAAGTTCTTAGACCGCCTGTTCGTGTCAGGTGAAGGTTATTATGACTTTACTTACAACCGTCAAGATGGTGATACCAAGCCAAAGGCAATAGATTGGTGGGGGTATTTCAATGGTACAATAAACCAAACTAGTAATCTTCCATCAGTTTCGTTGGACTTGGTGAAAAAAGAAGTATCTAATGGCACATCAGCCAAATTTAGCTTTGGGCATGCAGCCAATCGTGAGTCGAAAGAAAGTTGTATGGTGGCAAAGTCTTTGATAAAGATAAAATATCCCACAGGTGGCATCTATACCATAAATTATGAGGCAAACAAGGATGATGCTGGTAACATTCGTGGTGGATTGCGTGTAAAATCAACAGAGAACTACGATCCTGTTCAAAATACTACGACAGTGAAATCATATACATATTCAGAACCTCATTTCTTCTCTTCGTTGAATGACTTTAAGAATCTCATAACCACGACAAAGTTATGTTACGCCAAACATTTTGTTATTTCAGGAACTCTACCTATGGGGGTAAGCTATAATACAGTTCGTTGCCGAAATATCAGTACGTTCTCATCAGTCATCAACATGAGTAGCACTCCTGTGTACTATGGTAAGGTACAAGAGACGGTGAATGGACATATAACCACCTATCATTATACTTACAATGGTGATGTTTTGAGTTATAGTTTGACAAGCTTGGGTGGTGATGTCAAGGGATACTACCCAACGACTATCAATCATTGTGTGAATACGGAACCTTTGTTGGTACAAGAGGAAACAAGTAGCATAGATGGTAATATCTTGATAAGAAAAGACTACCAGTATGAGACATTTGCCCCTGTCACTTATATTGGTAGGTATGTAGTTCCATACCTCCATTATGTGCAAGTTCCAGGCTCTTCCTGCGATGGCAACTCAAATGCTTTGCAAATCATCGTCAACAGCACCACTTACGCAAGTTACTTTGGAGAACCTTTTGCCTTTGGTACTTACTACCTTTATGGTGGTATTAACAATCTTGTGTCCACAGCCACCACCACTTATACACCGCAAGGCTCTATCGTACAAAAGGAACAGTTGGGTTACAAGTCTTCTTATCCATATCTCCTGGCCGACAAGACGCAAAGTGATAGCAGGAATGGAAGTTATACGGAAAGGTATTATTATCCGTTTGAGCTCTCTTCCATCCGAGGTAAGGCTGCACTTACAAGTGAAGAACAAAACGGTATCCAGTCTTTGCAGAATGGTAACATGGTATCTTCAATAATAGAGCAAGACCTCGTGCATGCAAATTCCTCAGGTAATGAAAAAACAATTTGGAGTAAACTTTACGGCTATAAAATGCTACGGTCGAATCTTGTAGTGCCAACCTCTGTGTTCCTAAGCAAGGGAACTGGTGCTTTTGTCAACAAGATTAAGTTTGGAAATTATGATACGAATGGAAATCCTACAACCATCATATACAATGTCGTAAACACGACCACTGTAACATGGAACGGCATGTATCCAGCTTCAGTGAAAGAAGGTTCTCAGACTACCTTATATAACTATAATCCTTATGTCGGTCTTTTGAGAGTGACAAAGCCAAATGGGGAAGTGGAAAGCTACAAGTATGATGATGAGCAACGCCTTCAAGAAGTAGGCAACATGGATGGCAAGACCGTTCTCAAGTTCGATTATTACAGGTTAAATAAATAGATGCTTATGAAGAAGAAGTATAATCTGTTGTTCGGGATATTACTTTTTGTCCCAAAGCTGTCATTGTCCCAAACTGCCAACTATATCAAGACATCAACCTACCTTGATGCCTCTGGCCGTTTTTGTGCCATAAGTACGGATTATTACAATGGCATAGGTAAGAAGATAGTTGCGGCGTCAAGTACGACAGCAGGAGGTTACACCCATACTCTAGCAGTTTATGGCAACGAAGGCCGATTATTGGAGGCATGGCAGCCTGTTGGATATTCCACTGAGAGCTATCAGCCAACCAACTCAATCTCCTCTTCCGCCAAGTCGTTCTATTCCGACCCATCGCCTTACACTCGCTATGAGTATGATGCGCTAGGTAGAGTGATAGGACAGACTGGTCCTGGTGACACTTGGTATAAGATGGGTAAGAAAATTAAAAAGTCTTATATTTCAAACTCAGCCAACTCCGTGATTTGCTATGAGGCTCCCACCGAGAGCAACAGTCTAGTGGAAAATGGTTGCTATAAGTCTGCCAGCCTCTTCTGCGAGGAAACAAAAGATGAGGATGGGCATACCTTGCAAGTGTTCATAGACTTGCAAGGTCGGAAGGTCTTGGAGCGCAGAGAAGGCAATAACGACACATATTATGTATATAATGATTATGGTGAACTGAGGTTTGTTCTTCCCCCAGGTTATCAGGATGGTGGGATGGTGGATAGCGATGCCTATGAGTATCGCTACGACGATCGTGGCAGAATGTTTTATAAGAAAGTGCCAGGCTGTGATTATGTGAGCTATGCGTATGACAAGGGCGACCGCCTCGCCAAGATTCAGGACGGTGTATTGCGTTCCAAGGGGCTATGGCGATTCATGCTCTATGATGATGTCTCCCGTCTTTGTCTTCAGGGTACCTGCACATCCTTCGACCTAGGCAATCGCTCGGCAACGGTAAGCTTCTCGGCTTCTCTAAGTGGCTTGTGTAATACAGGATATACGTTATTGGAATCAAGCGCATTGAGCAATGCAACCTTGGAAGTTGTTTATTATTATGACACCTACGACTTTCTGTCCTCTCCCCTGTTGAAGGGTTGCAACAATATCAGCCAACTTTCCAAGAGTGGGTCTGTCTCTGCCATAGGTTTGCTGACCGGCAGTGTGTCAAAGGCAACCGATGGTGGCAATCTTTATGAGGTGTTGTATTATGACAAGTTTGGTCAGGTGGTGGATTCTCACCGCTCCTATCCGGGTGGTCACTTCCTTGCTACCACGACAAGCTATACTTTCACGAAAAAGCCAAGTACAATTACGACTAGTGTCCAATATAAAGGAATGACTACCAGCAGCACTTTGAGCTATGTATATGACAATTATGCAGACCAACTTCAGAGCGTGACGCTTTCTAGCGGAGGCAAGAGCCAAACGGTCGCACAATATGGCTATGATGCTGTTGGCAGGAATACCAGCAAGTCAAGACCTTCCTCCGTTGGCACAGAGAGTTATGCCTATAATGTTCGTAACTGGCTCACGGAAATATCCTCTCACCTTTTCACCGAGAAGCTATATTATGTGGATGGTGCGGCAACTCCATGCTATAATGGTAATATAGCTCGCCAGCAATGGAAGACAGGCAATGAAACTATGCTTCGTGGGTATGACTTTAAGTACGATGTCTTGAACCGTCTAATTTCTGCTACTTATGGCGAAGGAGCTTCCTTGTCGGACAACAAGAATCTCTATGATGAGAGCATAGGAAAGTACAATGCCAATGGATCAATCCTGTCCTTGCATCGCAATGGCAAGATGAATAGTGGCAGCTTCGGCCTAATAGACAATCTGAGCTATATCTTGGATGGCAATCGCCCGATAAAAATCTCGGACTCGGCAACAGCCTTGGCTTATAGCGGTAGTTTTGATTTCAAGGACAATGCAAACCAAAGCGTAGAATATACCTATGATGCAAATGGTTCTATGACCAAGGATGCGAACAAGGGCTTGTTCATCACTTACGACAATAACAACATACCGAAGTTAATGGACTTCGGGAAAGGAAAAACTATCAGTTACAACTTCTCTGCCTTGGGAGAGAAGCTGCAAGTGAAGCATGTGCTTTCCGGAACGACAAGTACGACGGATTACATAGGCTCTTATATCTTAAAGAACGGAAGTTTGGACAAACTTCTGTTCGATGGTGGCTATTGTACATTTAGCGGAAATACACCGCAGTTCCATTATTATAGCCTCGACCACTTAGGCAATGTTCGAGTAGTGGCAAATGAGGGTGGGGCGTTGGAGCAAGCCGTCCATTATTATCCCTTTGGTGCCATTTTTGGTGATGTTGATACAAATGAAGACCTGCAATTATACAAGTACAATAGTAAGGAGCTAGACCGTATGCACGGATTGGATTGGTATGACTATGGTGCAAGAATGTATGATGCTGCTATAGGGTATTGGAATGGAGTGGATAAATTGAATGAAAAATATTATCCGTATGGACAATATGCTTACTGTTTAAACAATCCACTGATAGCAATAGATATAGACGGATTGTATCCTAAGTTTTTGCTTAAATTTCATAAAGCAGGATTCTTTAGATCTGACTATTATACATTAAGACCATCTGCAGCATATTTGCTTTCAGAAATATCAGGGGTAAATAGTGAGTATATTAAAAATGTAAATATAATAAAACGTGGTTTTGGCAAATATATACCACTATACGATACGAATCAGGGCGGTGGTGCCATAACATTGGGGGATGGTCCATATTCTGCTGCGATTTATTTGACAGAGAATTATTTTGAAGATAATCCTACGGCATATAACAACAATGGTTATGGTCAAGATCTTTATAATTGGATAGGGCTGTTAAGCCATGAAGTGAAACATTTAGACCATATCAAGAACAGCAATGGAAAAGGAAGATATATTCTAAGTTTTGGCTTAGATTATCTAAGATATGGACATGATAATACACCTAGAGAAAAAGAAGCGATTAATAAGTTTAATAGTTTTAAAAGCTTTTGGAAATACGTGAACAAAAACTATGGGAAAAATGCTTTGGAAAAATTATTTCAAAACGAACAGTCTGAAACACTTATAATAGAAACTTTAAAACAATGGCTATATGAGTATAGAGAAAATGAAAAGAAATAGTTATATATCAATATTGATAGGAGCATGTCTTTGGGAGAGTTGCCAAAATAATCAGATGTATTTTGATGAGCCTACCCAATGTTTGGTGTCTGCTGATGGCTATGATTTACGATGGGTTTATGTTGATAATGACACACAAAACATGTCTTATTTGATTTATCGTAAAGGTCGACATAAAAGCACATTAAATCTTCATAAAATTAAATATGGAGAACTGTTTTACACGAAAAATGATAGTCTTGTACCTCAACATTTGCTACATTATGTTTATGCACCTAATTGCCATTATGAAGTGATAAATGCTACGGAGGGAGATGCCACTCCATGCCGTATTTTTCTAGCAACAGATTCTGTGGGTCACTTTAGAGAAATTCAAAACGAAAATATTGAATGATATGATGTATAAGTTATCCAGAAGTCAAGCACCGTCTATGTGCCTTTCTTGAGGGCTGGGAAGTCAGGCGTCAAGATGCGGATATTTTTTGAAATCGCTATCGGATGAAAGAAAAAAATGCCGGGCGCATCTTGAAAAAGATGGCTCGGCATGGTTTTGGGGAAGCTTTCCTGTTCTAGGGGGGACCAAGCGATGGAATCGCTTGGAACGGAGGCAAGCTTGCTGCTTGCTGCCCCCTTGCTCCTTGCTTCTTTGCTTTTTCTTCTTACTTCACACTCCATTCGAAGAGACCGCAGGAATGGGTTTCCGGCTGTTTCAGTTCGAGCTTCACAGCCTTGGTCTTCACTGGGTCGAAATTCACGATGCAGGCTACACCACGCTTGCATGGATAAGCATCGGCTCCTGGAACTTCCTTCCAGTTGCCTGCCTCGTCCTGATAGTAGAGTTTCCAGCTGTCTGGCACCTTGCAACCGCCCCATGGCTGGTCGTCGTACCAATATACGGTGCTGGTCTTGATCTCCTTGCTCTCAGGGAAGGTGTAGGTAATCCACTCTGTAGTGTTCTTCTTAGGCCACCAGTGGATGTATGGGATAGAGCGGTCATTCTCATCGGCAGGAACCAGTCCGTCGGTAATGCTGCTCTTTGCTGGCACTGGAGAAGAGAATTCTACCTTAGCCTGTGCGGCGAGAGTTGCAGGAGCTGATGGCTTTGCTGCTTTGACATCCTGTGGTAACCATACCTTCATGTTGCCGTTGCCACGATGAGCCCAGGCGAAATATGGGATGAGGGTCAGAGTCTGGTCCTTGGTACTCAGCTTGCCGCTCTTGTCGTAGGCGAGGGTCTGCACGTTCTCGGTCAAGGTCTCCATGTTCTGACCCTTGTAGAGTGTCAGTACATTTTTGTATTTTGAGTCAATGAAGCCATCGTAAGAGAGCTTGCCCTCAGCGAACTGAGGTTCGCGGTTCTCCAGGATGCTCATGATGTCGAAGCCCTGGTTGTCTGGCCACTCTGCGCAATATACGATAGGACCACGCTCGATGCTGATACAGCCACGGTCTGCCTCTACCTTATTGTTGGCACGTACGGTGCGCGCCTCCATATCGAAGTGAATGCGAACCACATCGCCCTTCTTCCACTTGCGGTTGATGGTATAATAGCCATCCTCGGTCACCTTACCCTCTACTTTCTTGCCGTTTACGGTGATGGTATAGCCCAGTCGCTTGCCGTCGCTGTAGTAGTAGAGATCAGATGGTACAGGCTGACCCTTCACCCATCCAGGGATGCGGATCTTCATGCCAAACTGACCAGCCTTGTTGTCATCCACCTTGATAGCGATATCTCCGTTCCAAGGGTACTGTGTATCCTGGCTCAGGGAAACCTTCTTGCCGGCTACCTTCAGAGAAGAAGAGTTGCTGAGGAAGAGGTTGACATATACATTCTTATCCTTTACGGCATATACATAGCCCGGGAGGGATGGCAGGAAGCGGCAGATGTTGCTAGGGCAGCAGGCACAGCCGAACCAAGCCTGACGCTGATGCTGCCCCATGCTCTCCAATGGGTTAGGGTAGAAGAAGCCGCCGCCGTCCATGCTCACACCACTGATGAGACCATTGTAGAGAGTACGCTCCAAAACATCGTAATACTTGCTCTCGCCATGGAGGAGGAAGAGACGGTAGTTGACATAAACATTACCGATGGCAGCACAAGTCTCGCAGTAAGCACTCATGTTTGGCAGATAATAGTTAGGTCCGAAAGCCTCACCATTGTTAGTGGCTCCGATACCGCCAGTGATATAGAGTTTCTTGCTTACGATGTTGTCCCAGATGCGGTCGATGGCGTGGATATAAGCGGTATCGCCAGTGAGGGCGGCTACATCTGCCATGCCGGCATACATATAGGTGGCACGTACGGCATGTCCCACAGCCTCATCCTGCTCCAATACAGGTTTGTGGCTCTGTGAGTATTCTGTCTGAATCTTGGTCTTGCCACGATAGTCGAGGAAGAACTTAGCCTCGTCCAGGTATTTCTTGTTGCCAGTGGCGAGATAGAGTTTGCAGAGAGCCATCTCTGCTATCTGGTGTCCTGGTACCACGCAAGCCTGACCTGCCTTAGGACCTACCTCCTTAACCACGCAGTCGGCATAGCGGATGGCGATATCGAGGAACTTGCGGCTACCTGTAGCCTGCCAGTGAGCCACGGCACCCTCCACCATATGGCCGAGGTTGTAGAGCTCATGGCTCAAGTCTTCCTCCATGCTCCATCGAGTGTCGCCAGCCCAGAAGTGAGGATGCTTTGGGTTTTGGGTGCGGGCTGTGTAGAGATATCCATCAGGCTCCTGAGCCTTACCGATGATGTTGAGCACACTGTCGATATAAGCCTTGAGTTTCTGGTCTGGATAGGTCTGGAGCATGTAGCTAGCGCCCTCGATAGTCTTGTATGGGTCGGTATCATCGAAGCTGTAAGGCATCAGCTTGCCCACGTCGTAACTGTCGCTAGGGTGAGCGGCGCGCTCAAAGTTCTTGTATCTGCCCTCTGTCTCGCACTTGCTGAAAGCCAGTGGGATGGTTACCTTGCGAGAGGTCTCGATACGCTGTCCCCAGAACGAGTTGTTCCAAACCTTCACTGAGGTGAAAGGCACCGGTGTGATAGGGTAGCCCCCCGAACTCTTGTTTACCTTCTGTGCCGAAGCAGGCATCAATGCCAATGCCGCCAAGGCTGATGTCATCAAAATCTTTTTCATGTATTGCTAGTTTATTTTGTTTGTTTTTTGTAAGGGATGTATTCATCCCAGAGTTTCAATGAGTGCAGATAGCCGGAGAATGGCCATGCCTCTTCGGCGTTCTTGCCCAGCAGCATAAACTGCGATGGCTTGACGAGAAGCTGAATATCCTTCTGGCTGATGAGCTTGTCGTTGATGTAGATGCTTTCGATTCTGCCATCGAAGCAGACATATACGTGCTGCCACTTGTCTTCCAGGGTCTTCATCTCCTTGTAGCCGGCATCCTCGTACCATCCATAGTGATTCATCACACCGCAGCGTGGTTCGGTGCCGTTTACCAGCATCAGCTTCTCCAGTTCATCGTGCGAAGAGGTGAAATCGGCTACGCATTCATTCTCGGCAATCTCCGGATTCAGAATCCATGCCTCGATGGTGTATGGAGCGTTGTCGCGGATGGTGGCAGGGAGCATGAAGTTGCTTCTGTAACTCTCCTTGCCGGTAAAGGCGAATGCCTTCTTGCCCTCTATGGTCTTGATGATGGCTGCAGTATTGTGCTGCGTCTCAAACTCGCCCTTGAGGTGAACATCCAGCGGACTGCCGTTCTTGATGTAAGGTATGGTATCGCCCTCGTTGTAGTAGTCAGCGCTGATATCTACCACCAGTCCCTGACAGTTCTTGTCGGCTACTGCCTCACGCACGATGTTGCTCTGGGCATCGAAAGCCTTTTCAGCAGCCTCCTGTTCCCAGTTATAATAACGGAGATTGGTGAGGATAAATTGCTTTTCGCCTGAACTAATTTCCAGTTTTCCTTCAGAAAGATTCAGACGAGGATCGTTTTCATCTATCTGATGCCAGCTTCCGTTGTCGAAAGCCTGGGCGGTGAGGGTGTGCTTGCGTGCCTTGTTGAGCTGCGGATGAGTCATCGCCAGCTGGGCACCCGGTTGCAGGGTGATGGCATCTTTGCCAGCCATACGCTCTCTGAGGGCGGTGCCCTGAAGAAGTGAGAACTTGCCGGCGAGCATTCCTTCGTTGTTATGCCAGTTAGTGCCATCGAAATCAGCTGCTGTCAGACCGAGCCACTGCTGTGGGGCAGAATCTTCTACGGAACCGTAAACCTTGATGTTCCAGATGGCGCCACCGAAACCGTTCTTCTGTCCACCGGTATAGGTGAGACGGATGTACTGTGCCTTGGCATTTCCGAAATCTACCATTGGCGAACCAGCCAGACGGTTCTGTCGCTTGTCGGAGAAGGTCTGCCAGTGCTTGCCATCATTCGATGTCTCGATGAGATACTGATAGAACTGTGTTCCGTATTCAAACTGAGTCCATATGCTCTTGATGCTCTGCTTCTTGCCCAGGTCTATCTGAATCCAAGCCGGTCCGGTGGTGCGAGGACGCCAGAGTGTGCCGTTGTTGTCATCAACCGCATATTCCGGACGGAAATCATTGTCATAATAAGAGGATGCGGTAACTTTGGCACCGAAGGCGAGGTTCTTAGCCACCTTCATCTCCGGTTTCAGATCGAGACCTTCGTGGGTTGGAACGACCTCCTTGATGGTGCCGTCGGCATTGAATTCGAGTTTGTCGATTGCTACCTGGCGATGGAATCCACGGTTAGAGTGCGGATTGTCGTGGCGATGATATACGATGTAGTAGTTGTCGCCTTCCTGCAATACCGAGTTATGCCCCGGTCCGTGTACAGTACCATCGGCATTGGTCTTGAGGATAGTGCCGTGGTAGGTATAAGGACCGAGTGGGTGCTGAGCTGTGGCATAGTCTACACGATAACTGGCATCCTCGCAATGCTCGCAGGAGTAGAGGAAGTAGTAGATGCCGTTGCGCTTGAAGACGAAAGGAGCCTCGAAGAAGTGAGTAACCTCGGTGTTCGGGATGAGCTTGGTTTCGCTGAACGATTTCATGTCAGGATTCAGCTTACCTGCTCCGCAACCGAAGCCTTTGTAGATGCCCCAGGTGCCCCAATACATATAGACCGAACCATCATCATCTCGGAAGGTCTGACCATCCAGGGTGATGGCATTCTTCACAAATCTATCCGGTACGAGCACGGCTTCGCTCTCGCCCAGCACATTCTTCCAAGGACCGCGAGGGGTATCGCCCACACCCAGATGGAGCTTGCAAGGCTGGCAGTAGAGATAGTAATACTTGCCGTCGGCTTCGTTCTGCATGACATCCGGTGCCCAGATCCAGTGACTGTCCGGCCAGTTCATCGGCATCAGGGTCCAGTTCTTGAAATCCTTGCTGCACCAGAGCTGTGCCGGTCCGAAACCGGCTCCGCTACCATCGGTAGTAGCATATATATAATAGGTGTCGCCAAACTTCTTGATGGTTGGGTCGGCAAAATAACCAGGCAGGATAGGGTTGCCTGCTCCCGGAGTGTTGTAGGCAGCCTTTTGGGCAGAACCCGTCTGAGGTGCTGCCACGGCTGCTGTTACGAACAGTGTTACAATTATATTTTTATTAACCATAAAGCTTTTTTTTATATAATGTTTATTTCTTGATAACCTTGATGACGAATCCACCGCCCGAAGCAAGATGAATCTTCATTTCCGATTTCTGATTGATAATGGAGTTCTCTATCTTGTAATCCTCGGCATCGTGGTTGGCATTGATGCCATCCTTCAATACGATTGCTTCGTAATCTCCATCTGCGAGGAAATCAAACTTCAGGGTGAGCGTGCGCTCATCCCAGTTGCTCTGACCGCCAACATACCAGTCGTTGCCCTTCTTTCTGGCGGTAACGATATACTTTCCGATTTCGCCCTGTGGCACGATGGTCTTGTCGAAGACTACAGGCAATGAAGCGATGTATCGGGTGTATGGCTCATCCGCCTCGTAGTTGGTAGGAGTGTCGGCGAGCATCGTAAACGGACTGTCCTGTACGATGTAGCAGGCAGCCTGGTGGCATCGGGTACCCATCGAAATCGGTTTGGTGTAGATTGCCTTCCAGTTGTCACGGGTTCCGTTTCTCATCGCTCCCGGTGTGAAATCCACCTGTCCTGCCATCATTCGGATGTATGGGAAGGTGACGTCGTAGAGCGGCATATCATTCTTGGCTTCCGTCCAGCGGCACTCTTCCATACCGAAAACACTCTCGTAGTTGAGGATGTTGGGATAGGTGCGGTTCAAGCCGTGTGGCTTGTAGATGCCGTGCAGGTCGAGGATGAGATGATGTTTGGCGGTGCAGGCAGCCAGGCGTTCCACCATTTCGATGGCGGTCTGGTCGTCGCGGTCCATGAAATCCACCTTGAATCCCTTGATGCCCATATCGGCATATGTCTTGCAGATGGTTTCCAGGTTCTCGTCCATCACGTTGAAGACTGCCCATAGCACGATATCCACGCCCTTGCTCTTACCATATTCTATGAGCTTAGGCAACTGGATATCGTCTATTGGTTTCAGAATGCTTCCCTCTTTCGAGTTGTACCATCCTTCATCGAGGACGATGTATTCCAAACCGTGATTATGAGCAAAATCTATGTAATATTTGTAAGTTTCGAAATTGATGCCCGCCTTGAAGTCCACACCTTTCAGATTCCAGTCGTTCCACCAGTCCCAAGCCACCTTGCCCGGTTTGATCCAGGAAGTATCGCCTATCTTGTTGGGAGCAGCCAGGGCGTACACCAGGTTGTTGGTTGGCATCTGGGTATCGTGCTCTGTGATGGCGAAGATGCGCCAAGGATAATTGCGCTTGCCGGTGCTGGTTGCGATGTAATCGCAGGTGCTCTTTACGTGGCTCATGTGGCGCCAAGGATAGTAAGCCATCTCCTTAGGGTAGGGAGCGAAGGCGGCTCTCAGAATTCCTTTCTCCTGATCCTCTTTGCTGCTGTTAGCCTTCAGCCACATGCCAGGATAGCTCTGCAGGTCGCTTTCCAGGATGGTGACCTTTGCCTTTCCGCAATCTATGGTAGCTGGCAGGAAGGCTAAATCCTGCTTAGCGGTATCGAGCTGAGTCTCGTGATAGATATTCTGGAAAGCCATGGCAAAAGGCTTTTCTGGAGTCGTGGTGTAAGGCAGCCATGCCTTTCGGTCCTTGCCGAACTGGTAGGCGGCAGTTTCATTCAGGATGATGGTCTTGCCTTTTCGCTGGGTGTAGAAGCGGTAGGCAACTCCCTCATCATAAGCTCTCAGGATGATGCCGAAACCGTTCTTCAGTTTCAGGTTCAGCTCCTGATAGCTGGTTTCGATGCTTGGCTGGCGATAGAATGGCGCCTGGATGTTCTCCCGGTGGTTGGAGATTTTTCGGCTCGCAACCTTCGGGTTTCTGCCCAAGTCCATTCCATCGCTCAGCACTACACCTATTGAAGACTCCTGCAAGAGCTTGGAGCCGTTGTATTTAAAATTTAATGAGAGAGCTTTGTCAGTGCTCAGTTCAGCCACAATCTTTCCGTCAGGCGATTTCACCTGATAGCTTTCTGCTGATGCCGTAGCCCCTATATATAATAAGGTGGCGATGAAGAAGAGTTTCTTTACCATAACTTTCTAGGTTTATTTTGTTTTGTCTTTTTTGTTATTTGATTATTCAGAGAAACGTTTTTGCCTTTTCGGCGAATCTCTTTCGTTTCTGCTGCAAAATTACTAAGAGAATCGGGTATTTGATGGAAATAAAGTCCAAAAGACTGCAAAAATCGTATCAGAGGGGTGCAACTAGACGATTTTGTTATCTTTGTGCACGATACTTTTACGACAGCACGTTTTTTTTCTGTTATTTTGCAGCCAGAAAATTAAACGAAACAAAAATAAACCTAGAAGATATGGATTTAAAGCAGTTTACATTATTGATAGGTGTAGCCAGTTTGCCATCCTTGGCAACGGCAGCCACTGTTTATCGCACCATCTCCAAGGTGGCTGCGGTAACAGTGGATTGTCCGGAGGGCACAGCTCCCCGACTTCCTAATCTCGTATGGGTAACCTATTCTGATGGTTACTCAGAATATCGGCAGGTGCGCTGGGCTAACTCTCCGCTTGCTGATGAACAGGCTGAGGCTGATGCGCAGAAGCATCCTGCGGGAAGCCTATATGAGATAGGTGGTTTTGTGATTGGTGATGAGACTACCGACAATGGTTATCCTGTCAAGGCACAGATCAAGGTGGTGGCAGGAGGCTATCAGACTCCTGAAAAGGAAGTGGCTCATACCTTCTCGCTCGCTGATGTGAGCATAGATGGTGACAACCGACTCACCCACAACCGCGATGAGGCTATCCGCGAAATCTGTTCCTGGGATGTTACCCAGCAACTCTACAATTATCGCGATACCTACGGACTCAGTACCGAGGGCTATACCAAGAGTGATGGCTGGGATTCGCCGGATACCAAACTCAAGGGTCATGGATCAGGTCACTATATGTCGGCTATCGCACAGGCATACGCCGTGGCAACTAACCCAGAGCAGAAAGCCATCCTCCGCCAAAACATCACCCGAATGGTGAACGAGTTGCGACAGTATCAGGAGATGACCTTCGTATATAATAAGGAACTGAAGCGCAACTGGGAGGCTCGTGATTTCGCTCCTGAGGCAGAACTCAGAGAGATGAAGGGCACCTGGGCTGCCTTTGATGAGTATAAGAAGCACCCTGAACTGTATGGTTACGGTTACATCAACGCTATTCCGGCTCAGCATTGCGCCCTGATAGAAATGTATCGTGCCTACAACAACTCCGATTGGGTTTGGGCACCTTATTACAGCGTACACAAGCAGCTTGCCGGTCTGATAGACATTGCAACCTACTTTGATGATAAGGAAATCTGCGATAAGGCACTCCTCATCGCCAAGGATATGGGACTCTGGGTATGGAACCGCATGCACTACCGCACTTACGTGAAACAGGACGGCACCCAGGATGAGCGCAGAGCCAAGCCGGGCAACCGCTACGAGATGTGGGACATGTACATCGCCGGTGAGGTGGGAGGTATGAGTGAATCGCTCTCCCGTCTTTCAGAGATGGTTTCCAATCCGGATGAAAAGGCAAAACTCCTCGAGGCAGCCAACTGTTTCGACGCACCTAAGTTCTATGATCCGCTGAGCAAGAACATCGATGACATCCGCACCCGCCATGCCAACCAGCATATTCCGATGATTATCGGAGCGCTGCGCAGTTACAAGAGCAATCAGAAGCCATATTATTATAATCTGGCACAGAACTTCTGGAGTCTGGTGCAGGGCAGATACATGTATGCGATGGGTGGTGTAGGCAACGGAGAGATGTTCCGCCAGCCATATACCCAGATTCTGAGCATGGCAACCAACGGACTGCAGGAAGGCGAATCTGAGGCTTATCCGGATATCAACGAAACCTGCTGCGCGTATAACCTCGTCAAACTGAGCAAGGATCTGAACTGTTATAACCCTGATAATGCACAGTATCTCGACTATATCGAGCGCACGCTGTATAATCAGATTATCGGTTCGCTCAATCCGGACCAGTATCAAACCTGCTATCAGTATGCAGTAGGTCTGAATGCCACCAAGCCGTTCGGCAACGAGACTCCTCAGAGCTCTTGCTGCGGTGGTACAGGTTCTGAAAACCATACCAAGTACCAGCAGTCGGCTTATTTTGCCAACGATCATACCCTCTGGGTGGGACTCTATATGCCAACCACCCTCCACTGGAAGGAGAAGGGTGTGACCATCAAGCAGGATTGCCTGTGGCCGGCACAGCATTCAGCCATCAAGATAACGGAAGGCGAGGGTAATTTCACCCTGAAACTCCGTGTGCCATACTGGGCAACTCAAGGTTTCTCCATCAAGGTGAACGGCAAGGAAGTGGCAAAGAGCTATCAGCCTAGCACCTATGTAGACCTGGAGCAGAAGCACTGGAAGGTGGGCGATGTCGTGGAAATCGACATGCCGTTCAGCAAGCATATCGAATATGGTGCCGACAAGCTTTCGAGCGATGTGGCAAGTATGGACGGTACTCCGCTGAAGACATCCTGGGTAGGAACCCTGATGTACGGACCATTGGTGATGGCGGGTACAGGCGCACAGACCTGGAACCAGGCTACGCTGAACATAGACTCCAAGTTGAGTAATATCACCGTGGGCGAATCGAACGGCGTGACAACAGGTGCAGGAGCCAATCTCCTTACCCTGAAGCTGGATGGTAAGGAATTCCAGCCTGATTATTACCGCAACGCCAACAGTACCCACTACTACCGCATCAACCTGACCGATGCCAAGAGCAAGAAGAGCAAGAAGGTGAAGATAGATTTCAGTGAATTGAATTCTCTCCTGAATCTTGCCGCAGAGCGCAAGGCTGACCAGGAGAAGTGGAATGCCCTCTCTCAGAAGGTTCCGGAGTATGCTCCATGGGCACCGTTCGGATATGAGCGCATGCAGAAGGTAATGGCTCAGGCACAGGAGCTGGTGGCAAAGGGCAAGAAGAAGGTAACCCAGGACGAACTGGAAGGTACTACAGCCATCCTGAACCGTGCCATCAACACGATGCGCCCTGGCAACCTTGCCGAGATGGAAGACCTCCGAGAACTCTCCGGTCTGCTTCGCCGTGCCGGTTGGCCGGATGACAACACCAGCGAGGAACTTAAGGACGCTATCAGTTATGGCAGAATGGTTCAGAAATACGTGACCGACGGAAGTGGAACCCACGACATGATTCATGCCGCTGTGGGAAAACTGAAGAAGGCGATGAAACAATAAAGACATTGAAACAACAAAACAAATAAGCATTAAAGACAACAAAGACATCATTTAGAATAAACAACATTTAAGAGTAGCAAAATCGGCTAAAAGACGAAAATATCGTCTAAATCGCCAGGTTTGGACGATATTTTCACTCTTTTAGACGATAATATGGCACGAAATGCAAATTTTTGTGTTACTTTGCAATCGAAATTTAAACAATAATAAACCTAGAAAAAATAGAAAATGAGACAGACACAAATCATTTCAGGCTTTGTACATAGCCAAGCTTATGTAAAAGCCATCGCGTGTTTGGTCCTTGCATGTGGGGGGGCATTACCTACTCTAGCTGCAAGTGAGACCTTATCAAACCCTAAGGTAGAGGAAGCTCAGCAGAGTGAAATTACCGTAAAGGGTACAGTTGTTGACGATGCCGGTGAGCCAGTCATCGGAGCTACCATTATGGAAAAAGGAACCCGTAATGGTACGGTTACTGATATTGATGGTAACTATGTTATTAAGGTAAAGCGTAATGCTCAGTTGGCTATTTCTTACTTGGGATATTCTACCCAAGTAGTTCCTGCCGGAACTTCAAAAGTGGTTTTGAAAGCCAACGATACTAAACTGAATGAAGTAGTGGTCGTAGGTTTCGGTACCCAGAAAAAGGTAAACCTTACTGGTGCTGTGACCGCTGTTTCGGGTGAGGAATTGGATAGCCGTCCTGTAAGTAATGCAACCCAGGCTCTGCAGGGTATGGTGGCTGGTTTGCAGATTACCCAGGCTGCAGGTAGTTTGGATGATACTCCAAGCTTGAATGTACGTGGTACAACTACAATTGGACAGGGTTCCAGCGGAAGTCCGTTGGTCTTGATCGATGGTATGGAGGGTGATATCAATACCATCAATCCTCAGGATATTGCCAGTGTATCTGTTTTGAAGGATGCTGCTGCGTCATCTATTTATGGTTCTCGTGCACCTTTCGGTGTCATATTGATTACTACAAAGACGGGTGGCAAGCGTGACAAGGTAAGTGTGAACTACAATAATAATTTCCGCTTCAGTACTCCTATTCGTATGAAGCATAGCATGAACTCTGTTGATTTTGCATGTATGCAGAATGATGCGAATACGAACATTGGTGGTGGTCAGCTTTTTACACCAGACCGTGTTCAGCGTATGAAGGATTGGATAGAGGGCGAATATGTTAATGCTGGTACCCGTAAGGATAAAAATGGCAATTTGATTTATTCTTTGGATGCGGATGCTAATGGCTATTGGTTGAGTGGATTTACCGATGGTTATGCTTCTACCGATTTCTATGATGCAATATACAAAAAGCATACATTCTCTCAGGAGCACAATGTAAGTGCAACCGGTGGTGATGAAAAACTCAACTACTATGCTTCTTTTGGATATTTAGGTCAGGATGGTTTGATTAAGGTTGCTGATGAAGGCAGTAATCGATATACTGCTACTGCCAAGATTTCTTCACAGTGGACGAAATGGATGAAGTTTAACTACTCTCTCCGTTTTATTCGCAAGGATTATCATCGTCCTCAGTCTTTGGGTTCTGGTGTATATGAATATCTTGGTGGACAGTGGCCTTGTGTTCCTTTGTATGATAGAAATGGTAATCTCTATAATGAGATGGTAAATACCATGACTAATGGTGGTACATATCGTTATCAGAATGATGAGTATAATCATCAGGTAGGCTTGGACATCGAACCAATCAAGAATTGGATTACCCATGCTATCTTCAACTATCGTACATCCCATAATGAGAGTCATACAGATATGCAGCATACTTATCTGTATAATCTGAATGGTGAGGCTTACGACCAGAATAATTTTACTTATGTAGGTGAAGACTACTATAAGGATAATTATACCAATTTCCAACTCTATTCTGAGTATTCGTTCAATTTGCAGAAGAAGCATAACTTCCATATTATGGCAGGTTTCCAGTCTGAGGATGAGCGTATGAAGTACAAATATGCAGATAGAGCTGGTCTCATCGTAGGTAATAAGCCTCAAATTGATGGTACAACTGGTATTGATGCTTATGGTAATCCTGTGGATCCATCTGTGTCTGGCAACATGAGCCGTTGGACAACTTGTGGTTTCTTTGGTCGTTTGAATTATGATTATCAGGGCAAGTATCTCTTTGAGGTTAATGGCCGATATGATGGTTCTTCTAGATTCCGTCCGGGAAATCAGTGGAAGTTCTTCCCATCTGTTTCTGCAGGTTGGAATATTGCACAAGAGAACTTTATGCAGCCAATAAATGATTGGATTGGTCAGTTGAAGCTTCGTGTATCTTATGGTAACTTGGGTAACCAGAATGTTGGTACTTACCAGACTTATCAGAAGATTGGTGTATATGCCAACAATGGTACATGGCTGCAGAATGGTTTGAAACCTATGACAGCTTGGGCACCAGGCCTGGTTTCTCAGAATTTGACATGGGAAACCATCCAGAGTTTCAACGTCGGTCTTGACTTTGCGTTCTTGAAGGATCGCTTGCATGGATCATTTGACTGGTATGTACGTAAGACAAAAAATATGATAGGTAATGCCCCTGAGCTTCCGAGCATCTTGGGTACGGCTGTACCTGTTACTAACAATACCGACTTGCGTACTAATGGTTGGGAGTTGACTATCGGTTGGAACGATCGCTTGTCTAATGGCTTGCAGTATGGAATCAGCTTCAATCTCTCTGATGCCTATGCTACTATCACAAGATATCCTAATAACCCTTCTCATTCATTGGGTAACTATATTGAGGGACAGCGTATTGGTGATATCTATGGTTTTGAGACCATCGGTATAGCTAAGAGTCAAGAAGAGATGGATGCTCATATCGCAAAGGTTGACCAGAGTACAATTGACAATAACAAGTGGGGTGCTGGTGATATTATGTATCGTGACCTCAATAATGATGGTAAGATTTCCTGGGGTGCCAATACATTGGAAGATCATGGAGATCTTAAGAAGATTGGTAATTCCACACCACGTTATCTCTTCGGTATCGACTTGAATGCTGCTTGGAAAGGCTTCGATGTACGTTGTTTCTTCCAGGGAGTCATGAAGCGTGAGTATTGGGCTAGTACACGTTATTTCTTTGGTACTTTCGAATATGGTCGTTGGTATCAGGTCTGCCTGGATGGTTTGCAAGACTATTATCGTGACGAGAACTCTTGGTCTGTTGTCAATGGATTCCAGGAGACAAACAAGGATGCTTACTTGCCACGTGCAGCCTATAGCGCCAAGAATGAGCAGGTTCAGACAAAGTATCTGCAGGATGCTTCTTACATTCGTTTGAAGAACCTTCAGATTGGTTATACCTTGCCACAGAATTTGACACGTAAGATTTCTATTGAGAAACTTCGTGTTTACTTCTCGGGTGAGAACCTCTGGACAGGAACATCTCTCCGCAAGCAGTATGACCCAGAGACCATCGGTACATGGTATGGCAATGGATATCCATTGAACACAACCTTCTCTTTTGGTTTAAGTTTAACATTATAAATATTAGAATGATATGAAATTCAATATATCTTTAAAGGTTCTTCCTTTGTTGGCATGCGGTATGTTGATGGCTTCTTGTAATGATTTTCTGAAGCAAGAGCCTCTTACAGAAATTACTCCTACCGACTATTACAAGGATGCTACTCAGCTTCAAGCCGTAGCTAATGCTTTCTATCAGACTGTATTGCCATATCATAGTGGTGCAGGCTATGGTACATTCGCATACGATAATGGTACAGATAATCAGACCGGTTCTAATGGCGATTCTAAGTATAAGAAAGGTAGTTGGAAGACTAGTAACGACAACTCTTCATGGAGTTGGAACAATATTCGTGATATCAACTATCAGTTGAATATGGCACAGTCTAACTATGAGAATGGATTGATTGCGGGTGATGAAAATAAAATTCGTCAATATATTGGCGAGTTACACTTCTTCCGTGCCTATGCTTATTTCAGCCTGTACAAGAGCTTCGGTGACTTACCTATTGTGACAGAGGCCATGCCTGACAATGAGGCTATCCTTGTAGCTGCTAATAAGCGTAGTCCTCGCAACGAAGTTGCTCGTTTTATTCTTGCCGACCTGGATTCTGCCGTAACCTATATGGAGCCTGATGGTTGGGAAGCAACCACACGTATCTCTCCTGCAGTTGCTCATCTGTTTGCATCACGTGTAGCCTTGTTTGAGGGTTCTTGGTTGACCAACTTTGCTGGTACTCCGTTCGTTCCTAATGGTGAGGGATGGCCAGGAAAGGCAAAAGACTATAATGCCAATTATCAGTATCCTACAGGTAGCGTTGAGGCTGAAGCTCAGTTCTTCTTCAAGAAGGCGGTTGATGAGGCTGCCATTGTTGGTGATGCTTATGTAGGTAAATTGGATAAGAATACAGGTATCGTACCTCAGTCTTTATCTGATACCAATCCTTATTTCTATAAGTTTGGTAATACCGATATGTCTGCCTATCCTGAGGTTCTTCTCTGGAAGGCCTATAATAAAGGTAAAGGTGTGACAGATAACATTGAGGTAGCTGTAAACCGTGGTAATACCTATACAGGTTTTACCCGTGGTATGATTGATGCCTTCCTAATGGAGGATGGTAAACCAACTTATGCTCATCATGATGGATATGTATATGAAGATACAACGACTTATGCTGTGGTTCGCAATCGTGACCCTCGTTTGTTTATCTTCCTGAAACGCCCTGGTCAGAAGAACGTTCTTCAGGGTGAGGATAATACTATTGCAGCAGAGCAGGTTCGTCCTATCGAGCCAGTTCCACAAGTGTTTACCCGCTCATTTGACGTAACTTATACTACTGGTTATGCGATTAGAAAGGGTGGTACGTTCAATCAGAACTTGGCAGAAAACCAGGCTGGTTATACAGCATCTATCACATTCCGTGCAACAGAGGCTTTGCTCAACTATATTGAAGCTCAATATATGCTCGACCGTCATTTGAATGCAAAGAGCATTTCATATTGGAAGGCTATCCGTGAGGCTGCTGGCTTTACTGGTGAGGCTGCTGACCCTCAGACAACTATTGCTGCCACAGATATGGCACAGGAGTTAAAGGGTTATACCGATGGTTCTGGTACACAATATGATTGGGGCGCATTTTCAGCTGGCAAGGCATTGACTGATCCTACTTTGTATAGTATTCGTCGTGAGCGTCGTACTGAGTTGATGGCTGAAGGTCTTCGTTGGATGGATTTGATTCGCTGGCGTTCACTCGATCAGTTGATGAAACAGCCTTATCAGCTTGAGGGCTTCCATCTTTGGAATACTCCAATGGAAAAATGGTATACAGTAGACCAGTTGGTAGATGATGGTTCTGTTACAGCTACAGTATCTTCTCGTAAGTTGACAGAGTATTTCCGTCCTTACCAGATTGTTTCTACCAATATGCTTTACAATGGTATGACATGGTCTATGGCTCAGTACCTACAGCCAATGCCTTTGCGTCAGTTTATGCTTACGGCTCCTGACCATAAGACATACGGTGATTCTCCATTGTACCAGAATCCATACTGGCCAATGGAACCAGATGAAGCAGCAGAGCAGTAATGCGATTCCTTTGAAATAACGAATAATTCGCCCAATAGCAAAGCATATAAGCTATTGGGCGATTTTTTTTCAGCTCTTTTGATTTCTGTATCTAATCAAAATCAACTTAAAACATAAATTATGAAACATTCTAAACTGAAAACGGGGATAATGATAGTATTGTCATTGTTCTTTTTATTATCATTCGGCAGTTGCAGTTCCAGTAATGATTCCATAGGAACTGATACTCCTGTAAATCCCAAACCATCGGATGTGAAAGTGATGGATAAATCAAAGATTGTTGATTATAACAAGTATCATTGTCCTGCAAAATGGAATGAAGGATTTGAAAAGGGACCTGACTATATGCTCCGCAGCGATGCCAGATGGTCGTGGTGGAGAATGAAGCAGAGCGAGCACTTCTTCGTGTTCTGGGAGCCTGGCTTTGGAGATAATCCTAATGCAGAATCTGTACCGGAGGCTTTGCGTGTGGATATTGATGACTTGTTGCAGAAGGCAGAGCAGTTCTATAAGACCAATGTGGAGAAGCTCGGCATGGCTACCATCGGAGAAGGTAAGTCGGTGCTCGATAAGTATAAGATGCAGATTTATCTCCTTTATCAGACAGAATGGCTTGCTACTGGTTCCGGCTATGATGACAAAATCGGTGCCCTTTGGGTAAATCCATCTACCTGCAAGCCGGTTGGTTCAACCATCGGTCATGAGATAGGACACTCTTTCCAATATCAGATTTCTGCCGACAAGCTCTTCACGGGTGAGGCTACGCCAATAGATAGAGCTGATGGTTCTCAGCTTGTGCCTGCTGGCTTCCGTTATGGATTTGGTGAAAATGGTGCTGGCGGTTGTGCTTATTGGGAACAATGTGCTCAGTGGCAGTCGTTCCAGGATTATCCTAACGAGTGTTTCGACCAGGATACTCATTATGCTGTTTGGCTGAAGAATCATCATCGCCACTTTAATCATGAGTTTATGCGCTATGCCAGCTATTGGTTCCAGTATTGGTTTACAGAAAAGCATGGCATCGAGTCATACGCCCGTATCTGGAAAGAGAGCAAATATCCGGAGGATCCTCTCCAGACTTATATGCGTATCTATTGCAACAATAGTCTTGATGCACTCTACAAGGATTTGTATGCGTATAGTGCTCATTGTGCTGATTATGATTTCAAGGCTGTGCATCAATATAAGAAGGAGGCTGCCATCAACTATTCTACCAAACTGTATAAGAACGATGGCTATTATCAGGTGGCTTATACTAACTGCCCGGGTACAACAGGTTTCAATCTCATCCCGCTGAATGTTCCTGCTTCGGGCAAGGTAAGTGCTACGCTTGAGGGTTTGGCTCCTGGCTCTGCTTTGGCAGCTGCTGATCCTGGTACTGTGGTAGATGGAGATGGTAATGCCAAGAGTACTGTGACCAAGTATAATTCACAGAGCAATACTCAGCAGAATTATCGTTATGGTTTTGTGGCTATCACCAAGGATGGCAAGTCGCATTATGGCGAGATGCATACAGGCAAGAAAGGCACGGCAACCTACGAAGTTCCTGTCAATACCGAGCGTTTGTACCTTTGTGTGCTGGCTGCTCCTGATAAGTATAATCGCAATGCCTGGGATGATGATGAGACCAATGATGAGCAATGGCCTTATCGTGTGAAGTTCTCGGGTACAGACTTGCTGGGTAACGTGACGATACCGGAAGGCGACCCTACTGACGTGGAGACTTCACTTGAGGTTAGTCTTGACGCAAGCAGCGAAAGCTATCCTCTGCATACCTTCAATCTCTTGAACGAGGGTGTGATGCAGAAGATAGCCGTAGCCTTCAAGATGCAACCATCAGAGATAGCTGCCGCCACCTTGGATGATGCCACAGTAAAGGCTGATGGATTCAATGGTCCTGCCGAGGGCAAGATAGCTGTGGGCTTGACCAATCCTAATGGCTCTATCTCTTATGCTTATTCTGCCAACGGTATCGGTTTCTGGATAGCAGAAGATGGTTCGGCAGGTACATGGGGCGATGGTACCAAGATTTACTTCGAGTATAATTCTGGTGCTTATGGATTGACTGTAGGTCATAAGCCTGGTGCTACAGAGAAGGGCAAAACTTATACCATCAAGCCTACCATGGTATATAATAAGGGTGGTAAATTGCACAAAGCAGTGATTACCATCAAAATGAAATACTAATCTCATTCTCCTTTCACAATTGTTGTAGTGTGCTTATAGTTAGCTACTTAAGTGTGAAAGGAGAATTCTCAGAAACAACAATAATAATCTGCAGAAAAGACTATTAATATATAAGGAGAAGGCAACTTAGTCTAAAG